>NZ_DATCNW010000102.1:0-7282 GCF_036565025.1 Pengzhenrongella sp. | reverse complement strand
GCAGCCCGGGGGAGACGGCGTCGACGTCGAGCTCGTTCGGGTCCGCCGCGTGCACGCCCCGGACCACCGGCGTGACCAGCCGGGACAGCACGCGCGGCCCCATCCGGAACGCCACCAGCTCGCCGAGGCTGGCCTGGCTCCCGTCGCGCCGGACCGTGCCGGCCGCCGCCGGGAGCAGCCGGTCCGCGGTGGCTCGCAGCGCTCCGACCAGGCCGATCGTGCGCCGCACGTCGGGCGCCCAGGGATGCGCGGGGATGCCGAGCAGGCCGGTCCGGGGCAGTGTGCCGGCCCCGGTCGGGAGCTGGACCCACGCGCCGGCTCGCGATGGCGCGGTGATGGCGGCGCCCAGGCCGAGCTCGGTCGCGAGGGCGGCGACGATGCCACCGCGGGTCGCGAAGGAGTCCGCGCCCGCGTCGAGCTCGAGCCCGGCCACCGTGTGCCGGCCGACCGCGCCACCCGGCGCGCGCCACCCGTCCAGCACGACCGGCCGCAGGCCTGCCACGGCCAGCTCGCGAGCCGCGACAAGCCCGGCCACGCCACCGCCGACCACGACGGCGTCCAGCGCGGGCTCGGTCACCTCACGCGCCCAGCTCGTGCACCAGCGTGACGACCCGCGTGAGCACCGCGGGATCCGTCGTCGGCGGCACGCCGTGCCCGAGGTTCACCACGTGCGACGGCGCCGCGGCCCCCCGCTCGACGACGTCGCGCACGTGCGCCTCGAGCACCGGCCACGGCGCCGCGAGCAGCGCGGGGTCGAGGTTGCCCTGCAGCGGCACCGTCCCGCCGAGCAGCTTGTTCGC
This sequence comes from Pengzhenrongella sp., assembly GCF_036565025.1. Lineage (NCBI taxonomy): Bacteria > Bacillati > Actinomycetota > Actinomycetes > Micrococcales > Pengzhenrongella > Pengzhenrongella sp. The sequence continues at coordinate 6,482 of NZ_DATCNW010000102.1, read as the reverse complement.
CTGGTCCAGCGGCGTGCGGTAGTCCACCCCGACGACGTCGGCGCCGACGTCGCGCATCGCGGTGAGCAGGTGCTCGGTGCCCGTGCCGAAGTGCACGACCTTCACGCCCAGGTCAGCGACGTGCGAGAGCGCGCGCGTGCTCGCCGGGGCGGCGTGTGCGACGTAGTCCGCGGCCGACAGCGCGCCCGCCCAGGAGTCGAAGAGCTGCACCGCGCTGGCCCCCGCGAGCACCTGCGCGCGCAGGAACGCGCCGGTCACGTCCGCGGCCCAGCCGGTCAGCGCGGTCCACGTCTCGGGGTCGGCGTGCATGAGCGTGCGGGCGGCCAGGTGGTCGCGCGACGGGCGGCCCTCGACGAGGTACGCGGCCAGCGTGAACGGCGCCCCGGCGAAGCCGAGCAGCGGCGTCGTGCCCAGCTGGGCGACGGCGAGCGCGACCCCGGCGCTGATCGGCTCCAGCGCCTCGGGGGTGAGCGGGCCGCGGTCGACGAGCCGGGCGACGTCGTCGGCGGTGCGCACGGGGGCGCCGAGCACGGGGCCGACGCCGGACGCGATGTCCACGTCGACCCCGGCCAGGCGCAGCGGGACCACGATGTCGCTGAAGAAGATCCCGGCGTCCACGCCGTGCCGGAGCACCGGCTGGACGGTGATCTCGCTGGAGAGCTCGGGGGTCAGGCAGGCCTCGAGCATGCCGGTGCCCTCGCGGGCCGCGCGGTACTCCGGCAGGGAGCGCCCGGCCTGCCGCATGAACCACACGGGCAGGCGCTCGGGGCGGTCGCCGGAATACGCGCGGACGACCGCAGAATGGGCCGTGCGGCCGTCGCGGAGCGGGTGAGTCAGGGGAAGGGTCACGGAGCAATTGTTACACCGCTATTGTGGGCCTGTTGAATTGGGGTGCCGTGGTGCTGCTGTCATTGATCGCCAGCCACCGTGACCTCGACCTCGAGCTGCTCGAGCGACTCAGTGTCGGTGCGCAGTCGGTGGGTCGGAGCGTCGCGGCGATCGGTGCTGCCCCGACCGGGGCGGTCGTGCTCGCCACCTGCAACCGCTTCGAGGTGTACGTCGAGGTCGGCGCGGGTCGCGACGCCGACACCGCGGTCGTCGAGACGACGGCGGTCATCGCCTCCGCGGCGGGCCTGCCGGTCGCCGACGTCGCCGCGAGCCTGCACGTGCTGCGCGGCCGCGACGTGCCCGCCCACCTGTTCTCGGTCGCCGCCGGGTTGGAGTCGATGGTCGTCGGCGAGCGCGAGATCTCCGGGCAGGTCCGCCGGTCCCTGACCGCCGCTCGCGCGGGTGGCACGACGTCCACCGGTCTCGAGCGCCTCTTCCAGACCGCGTCCCGCGCGTCGCGGGACGTCGGCACCCGGACCGGGCTCGGCGCTGCCGGCCGTTCGGTGGTCGGCGTCGCACTCGACCTCGCCGAGGCCGACCTGCCGGCCTGGCACGAGACCCGGGTCGTGCTCGTCGGCACCGGCTCCTACGCCGGCGCGAGCCTCGCCGCCCTGCACCGCCGCGGCGCGCGCGGGGTCCGGGTCTACTCCCCGTCCGGCCGGGCCGCCGGGTTCGCGCACTCCCGCGGCGCCGGCGTCGTGCCCGACGGCGGCCTTGCCGCCGCCCTCGCGACCACCGACCTCGTCGTCGCGTGCAGCGGAGCGGTCGGCGGCGTGCTCGACGCCGACATGGTCGCCGCGTCCCGCGCGGCCGGCGGCGGCCCGCGCGTCGTGGTCGACCTCGCGCTGCGGCACGACGTGCACCCGTCGGTCGGCGAGCTGCCCGGGCTGCGGCTGATCGACCTGGCCTCCGTCCGCGAGCAGGCCCCGGCCGAGCACTCCGAGCCGGTCGAGCTCGCGCACCGGCTGGTGGCCACCGCGACCGACGACTTCGAGGCCGGCCGCCGGGCCCGCGAGCACGACGCCGCGATCGTCGTCGAACGCCGGCGGGTGCTGGGCGCGCTGGAGAAGGAAGCGGTCCGGCTGCGCGAGACCGCGCCCGAGTCGACGTCGTCCGACGCCGGCGCGCATGCGGACGCCGATCGCGTCGTGCAGGCGCTGCGCCGCCGGACCCGCACGCTGCTGCACGGCCCGACCGTCCGCGCCCGCGCCGCCGCCCGGCGCGGCGACGACGAAGCGTTCGCGGCCGCGATCGCCGAGCTCGCCGCGATCCCGGCGCCCGCGCTGCCCGTTTAGGGAACTCCGCCCGGACCGGGCCCGCACGAATCACGAAATTGTGCGAGGAATGTCCGGAATCACGTTCTCTGTGCACCGCTATTTCATCCGCCCTTGGCTCGGGGTACTGGTGAATGCGCCTTAGGGTTCAGGCGTAGGTACGAATGCTGACCTATGCGTGTCCGGATTGTCCAGGGGGACTCGTGCCAAAACAGATGGCGGTGCTCGCTCCCGCTCGGTAGTCGCTGATATCGGCGATTTCATGGTCGATTCTCGGCGACCCGACGATCTGTTCTGTCACTTATATGTTCATCAGCAGGGGGAATCAACAACATGGACGCACCGAGCATCAACACCCGCAGGATCGCGACGCTCAGCGCGGGCTCGGTAGCCGTCCTGGCTGCTGGTCTTATGGTCTGGCAGGGTTCGTCCGCTGCTTTCACCGAGACGACGGGGAACAGCGGAAACACCTGGGCTGCCGGACACCTGACGCTCACGGATGACGACAGCGGAGCAGCGCGGTTCGTGCTCAACAACCTGGTGCCGGACCAGACGGGGAGCAAGTGCATCGTCGTCAGCTCGACCACGACGGTGCCCAGCGTGGTCAGTTCCTATGTCAAGAACCTGACGGCGTCACCGCTCGCCGACTACCTCACGCTGTCGATCGAGCAGGGCACCGGGGGGACCTTCAACAACTGTGCGGGATTCAATCCGGGCCCCGACGTGCCGCAGATCTATTCACTCAATGCGATGTCGACCACCTACACCGACTTCTCGAACGCCGCCACCACCTGGGCCACGACGGGAACGGATTCGCGGACATTCCGGGTGACCTGGAACTTCGACACCTCGGGTGCCAGCCAGGCGACGGTCGATGCTCTTCAGGGCGCGAGTACCGGCATCGACATCGTGTGGGAGCTGCAGAACAACTAGCACGATGAAAACCCGGGAGAACAGCGCGGAGTACCTCCATGTTGGTTGAGGCAGACACTGTTCGTTCCCGAACCCGAACCTTTCGCGAGGGCTGGGGATGGCTTCTACTGGGCGTCGTCGCTCGGGCATATCTGGTGTTTCTGGTGGCACTCGCTGCGTGCGCGCTGCTCCCGATGCTGACCGGGCTCTCGGGTGCGGTCGTGCAGAGCGGGTCCATGGAGCCGAAGATCAGCGCCGGGGACGTCGTGCTGTCCACGCCGTTTGCGTCCGACAAGGCTGCGCCGATCGGGCGTGTGATCACGTTCGAGGCGCCGGAAGGCTCGGCCACGAGCGGTCCCGTGCTGCATCGCCTGGTCGGAGCACACAGCGACGGGTCGCTCATCACCGCGGGCGACGCCAATGCGAGCGACGACAGTGCGCCGCTCGCGCGGCGCGACATCGTCAGTCAGGCCCGCCTGCTGGTCCCCGGAATCGGCCTGCCTGTCTTCTGGCTGAAGACCGGAGCGTTTTTCAAGCTCGGGATGTTCGTGCTGCTCACAGGTGCCGCGATCCTCCTCGACGTAGCCGGAGCGCCACGGCGACGACCGCCCACCGGGAGGCCGTCGACGGCCTCCCGTTCCGATCGCCGACGTCCGCTCGCCGCGGTCGGGGCAACGACTCTCGCGCTGGCGGGCCTGGTCATCCTCTCGCCGTTCGCGGCACCGCTCGGCGAGGCTGCGGCCGCCTTCACGGCACGGACCTCGAGCATCGCGAACTCCTGGACCGCCGCCCAAGCGACGAAGCTCGAGTTCAGCTCGTCGCCGTCGGACACCACGGCCGGGGTGTCCTTCGACACCCAGCCGATCGTGGAGGTCCAGGACGACGACGGCGCCCTGGTGACGCTGAGCGCCGCCGCCGTGACCCTGAGCATCACAACCCCTGCAGGCGCGGTGCTCAGCTGCACCGACAATCCGTCGTCCGCCGACTCGGGCATCGCCAGCTTCGACGGATGCATGGTCGACAGACCGGGCACCTACACGCTGACCGCAACATCGGGCACGCTCACCGGCGTGAGCACCAGCTTCACGATCGCGGCGGTGCCGGCCGACCGGCTCGCCTTCGTCGCGGTCCCGTCCAGCTCCGCCGCAGCGAGTGCGTTCGCGACCCAGCCCGTGGTCGAAGTCCAGGACGCCGACGGCAATACCGTCAGCGGCGGCGCCGAGCCGGTGACCCTGAGCATCACGACGCCCGCCGGCGCGATCCTTTCCTGTGCATCGAACCCGGTGAACTCGTCCGGAGGCGTGGCGACCTTCGCCGGATGCAGGGTCGACAGGGTCGGCGACTACACGTTGACCGCGATCTCCGGCTCGCTGACGAGCGCGGTGAGCACCAGCTTCACCATCGTTGCTGGACCACCCGCGAGGCTCGCCTTCGCGACCAGCCCGTCGAACTCCCCCGGCGGTGCCGCCTTCGGCACCCAACCCGTGGTGTGGGTCCAGGACGCCGGCGGCAATGTCACCACCGGAAACAACGCGGTTTCGTTGAGCCTCAGCAATCCGGCGGGCGCGGTCCTGACCTGCGCCCCCGTCAACGCCGTCGCCGGATCGGCGACGTTCGCCGGCTGCAAGATCGACAAGCAGGGCAGCTACACCCTGCTTGCCGGCTCGGCCGGTCTCGACTCGGCTACGAGCAGCGGTTTCACCATCACGGCGGGACCGGCCGCCAACCTCGCCTTCACGTCCGCACCGTCCAATACGGCCGTCGGAGGTGTGTTCGCGACCCAGCCCGCGGTTGCGGTGCAGGACCTCGGCGGCAACAGGGTGACCGGCAGCGCCGCGCCGGTGACGCTGAGCATCACGACTCCGGCGGGTGCCGTACTTACCTGCACCACCAACCCGGCCACTGCCGGCGCGGGTCTGGCGACCTTCGCCGGATGCCGGATCGACCAGGCCGGCGGCTACACGCTGACCGCGACGTCCGGTGCGCTCGCGTCGGCCGTGAGCAGCCCATTCACCATCGCCGCCGGCGCGGCCAGCAAGCTGGCCTTCACGACGAACCCCTCGGACTCGACCGGGGGTACCGCCTTCGGCACCCAGCCCACGGTGGCGATCCAGGATGCGGGCGGCGCCAACACGGCCACCGGAACCAACTCCGTCACGCTGAACATCACGAGCGCCGGCGGTGCGACCCTCACCTGCACGCAGAAGACCAAGCCAGCCACCGCGGGCGTGGTGAACTTCGCGGCCTGCAAGATCGACCTGGCCGGCAGCTACACGCTCACCGCGACCGCGACCGGGCTCACCAGCGCGGTCAGCAGCGTCCTCACCATCACCGTGGGAAATCCGGCAAAGCTCGCGTTCACGACGCTCCCCATCGGGTCCGGCGGTCTCGCCTTCAGCACCCAACCAGCGGTGGCCGTGCAGGACGCGGGCGGCAACGCGACCATGGGGACGAACGGCGTCTCCCTGACCATCTCCACCGGTCCGGTCGGTGCCACTCTCGCCTGTCCAGGGAAGAACGCAGTCGGGGGCGTCGCCACCTTCACCGGCTGCAGCCTCGACAAACAGGGCAGCTACCAACTCAAGGCGGCCTCCGGCGGCCTCGGGAGTGGTATCAGCGCCAACTTCACCATCACCACGGGGCCGGCCGCGAAGCTCGCCTTCACCACGTCGCCGGGAAATACCTCGGCCAACGGTGTCTTCGCCGCGCAGCCCGTCGTGAACGTCCACGACGCCGGCGGCAACCTCGTCACGGGGAGCGCGGCCTCGGTGACCCTGACCCTCACGGTTCCGGGCGGCGCGACCCTGTTCTGCACGACGAACCCCACAGTTGCTGCGTCCGGGATCGCCTCCTTCGCCGGGTGCAGGATCGACGTGGTCGGTACGTACACGTTGACGGCGAGCTCGAGCGGGCTCACCTCGACGGCAAGCACAACTTTCACCATCACGCCATAGGGCGCGCCGTTCGCGCCGCGGATGAATTGCATGCGCAAGTCTCCACGAGCGGAATCCTCGGCTGGGTTAAAAGGATCTCGGGTGGACGCTCGCGCGTTCGCGCGGGTTTGTCCGATCAGAGCGATTAGTCGATTTGATCACCAACGGCGAAAACGCCGGGTCGCAATTCGCGACGGCCTTTCGTCGCTGGACTTGCCGCAATGGACGTAACTTAAGGTCCACGCAGGCGGGCTCCAGAGGAGGATCCCCGCTCGGGGGCGACTGGCAGGGGGTCCTAAGTTGCGACCATTGGGGCTTGGCGGGTCGGGCCCGGTTGGTTCTCCGCGGCTCGGCCGACTCGGTGGGCTACGCGGCCTCGGGGGACCTCGGGGGCCAGTTTTGGGAAGGATGTGTGCACTGGGCGAGCCAAATCTTCCCAAAACCGGACTGCCCAAGCCTGCGCGCGGGCTCGGCA
>NZ_DATCNW010000101.1:0-2183 GCF_036565025.1 Pengzhenrongella sp. | reverse complement strand
AGGTACTCCGGAATCTTCCTCGGATCGATATCCTGGTGAACAACGTCGGCGGGTACTGGAACACCCGCCATGTCACGGCCGACGGGCTCGAGCGGACTTTTGCGCTCAACCACCTCGCGTCGTTCCTGCTCACCAACCTGCTCCTTGACCGTTTGACGGGAAGCTTCCCCGCCCGCGTGGTCACGGTGTCCTCCCATGAACATGCCAGGGGCCGGATTGAGTTCGCCGACCTGCAGGGCGAGGCCTCCTACTCCGGCGCGCGGGCATACAATCAGTCCAAGCTCGCCAACGTCATGTTCACCTATGAGCTGGCCAGAAGGCTGCGCGGCATCGGCGTCACCGCAACTGTGCTGCATCCCGGAGTCGTGCGCACGGGGTTCGGAGCCGAGGACCCGGGCGGCATCCAGCGGCTGCTCGTTCCGTTCGCGAAACGGTTCATGAAGACTGCCGAACAGGGCGCCGTCACCTCGATCTACCTGGCTTCGGCCTCCGACCTCGCCGACGTCTCGGGCCGGTACTTTGTAAACGGCAAGCCGAAGCGGTCGTCGAAGCGTAGCTACGACGAAGCCGCCGCCGCCCGACTCTGGCAGGTCAGCGCCGACCTGGTCGGCCTGGACGAACGGGCCTGACCCTCCGCGGACGAGCCGGGGAGGGGAAACATCCGTTGCCACGAGCTGTCCGGCCATCCGCCGCCTCTTCGATCACGGATCGGTGTGCGGTACAGCGGTGGTCACGGCTTACCGTGAGGGTGGTGTGGCTTCCGCACCTGCCCGAGCGCCTGTGGTGGGATCACAACGCGCACTACCACCGCTGCTGCTCGTCAGTTGCCGTCGAGGGTGGGGCGTGTGCTTGACGTCGGCTGTGGTTCAGGGAGGCTGGCGTGCATCCTCACAACTCGGGCCGAGCGTGTGGACGCGCTCGACCGGTCGTCGATGATGATCGAACGGGCGCGGCGGCGATGCTCTGAAGCACCCAATCTGAGGGTCCTGGAGGGCGACCTACTCGACCTCGCGGTTCCGCTGTCGACCAGCGGGTACGACGCGATCACGGCGCTGGCGAGCCTGCACCACATGCCGCTGCAGTCCGCACTTGAGCGCCTCGCCGGGCTCCTGCGTCCGGGCTGCCGGCCAACGCCGCCGTCGGTGCCACGCTCGCGCTCCGTGGCCGAGCTGGCAAACCCGACGACGAAGGCATGCCGGTGTGCCCGCCCTCGACCACGCTGGCCGAACTGCGGTCAGCCGTGAGGCCACGACTACCTGGCGCGACCCTGCAGCGCGGTCTGTTCTGGCGCTACCTCCTGACCTGGCGTCGCCAGTAGACGATCCGCTTGCGAGAATCGTGATCAGGGTGGAGCCGCTTGCCGATCGAGCGCGGATCGTCATCCCAAGCGGTTCCCCAAGCGAGATTGCAGGCATAATCCGCGCATGTCGAACGATTCCAGCTGGATCGAGACGATGCCCGAGACGTACGACCGGTGCCTCGGGCCCGCCCTGTTCACGCCCTACGCGACCCACGTCGCGGGACTGGTTGCGGCACGGGCGCCACAGCGGGTGCTCGAACTCGCTGCAGGCACCGGCATCCTGACCGCGGAGCTCGCCCGGCTGCTCCCGAACGCCCGCATCACCGCGACTGACCTCAACCCAGAGATGGTGTCGTGGGCGGCGCACCGCGTCGCGAACGTCGACTGGCGGCAGGCGGACGCACAACGCCTGGACTACCCCGAGGCCTCGTTCGAGCTGGTCGTCTGCCAGTTCGGGGTGATGTTCTTCCCGGACAAGCAACGGGCATTCGCCGAAGCGGCCCGGGTGCTCGTACCCGGTGGCACCATGCTGTTCACGGTCTGGGACGAGGTGGACGGCTCCGACTTCGCGGCGGCGCTGGTGGCCGCAGCGGTCGAACTGCTGCCCGAGGATCCACCGACGTTCCTCGTACGCATTCCACATGGCTACACCGACCCGGACAAGATCAGGTCAGACGTCCGATCGGGCGGGTTGCACGTCGAGGCCATCGACCGGGTCGTGCTACGCGGAACGGCCGAATCGGCCCGGACCGTCGTCGAGGGTTACGGCCTCGGCACGCCGATGCGCTTCGAGTTAGAGCAACGCGGGTCGCTGGACGTGCTGACCGACGCACTCGCGGACAAGCTCGCGCGCCGGCTGGGTCCCGGTCCGCTCGAAGGTGAT
>NZ_DATCNW010000100.1:0-9390 GCF_036565025.1 Pengzhenrongella sp. | reverse complement strand
CCGCTCGACGAGGTCGAGGACTGGCTCGCGGGGGTTCGTGCCTTCTGGGACCAGCGCCTCGACGCCCTCGACACCGAGCTGCGCCGCGGAGCCCGCAGCACCCAGCCGGCAGTCAGCAACGACGACCCGCCGCACGACCTGCCGCACGACCAGGGCAACGACGAGGGAGCCAGACCATGAACCCGAAGACCACCGCGGAACGCGTCACCGGAACCGCCGAGGTGCTGCGTGCGGTGCTGGCCGACGGCGCGCGCCGCACGGTCCGCGTCTCGCGCCGGTTCGCGGGCACGCCCGCGCAGGTGTGGCCGGCGCTCGTGCAGCCCGAGCGGATCGCGCGCTGGTTCGCCGACGTCGACCTCGCCGACGACGGCGCCTTCGTGCTCACCTTCTCCGCGCAGGACGACAGTCAGATCCACGGCCGGGTGCTCGAGTGCGAGGCGGACCGTCGCCTGCTCGTGAACCTGCGGTGGGACGACGGGACGGACGGCGAGGTGGAGGTGACGCTCGTCGCCGCGGGGGAGGGGACGGACCTCGTGCTCGAGCACCGCGGGCTCCCGGCGATCTCCGCGCCGGAGTACGGCTCCGGCTGGGAGGCCCACCTCGAGCTGCTCACGAGCGAGCTCCCGCGGGGTGCGGACTGGACCGGGACCGCTCCGCCGGCGGCTCCGACCGGGTTCGATGAGCTGGTTCCCACCTACCGGAGCCTGGAGGCGGCGGCGGTGGCCGGCGCGGTTCCGCCCGGGCCCCTCGGCCGGGGACGCCCCGGCGACGGCGCCGGCGTGCGCCTGGACCGCGTGCTCGAGGCCGGCGTGGACGAGGTTTGGGCCGCCTGCACGCGGCCCGCGCGGCTGTCGCAATGGATGTGGCCGGTTCTCGAGTGGCCCGGCGGGCTCGACGTCGACCCGCCGCGCACGCTCGCGGCCGGCGACCGGATCGTCTTCGGCGACACCAACGTGCCCGACGGGCGGATGTGCTTTGACGTGCTCGAGCTCGACGCTCCGCGGGAGCTGCTCGTGCTCTGGGGCCCGGAGGGTGCGGCGGACGCAGACCGGACCGAGGTGTGGTTCACGCTCGAGGACCGGGGCGGCGCGACGCTGCTGACGATCCGGCAGGGGCCGGCCCCCGAGATCGTGGCGGCCGGGCGACTGCGCGGCGGGGCGGACTTCGCGGCCGGCTGGCACTCCCTCGTCGACGTGCTCGCGGCGCGGCTGTCGGGAGCGGCCAGCCCGGATCCGGAGGAGCTCTGGGAGGCCGCCTACACGGTCTATGCCGCGGGGGCGACGAGCTGATCCACGCCCGTCAGATCACTGGCTCGGCACCGGCGGCCGGTTCGCCGCGAACGTCGCCGCTCCGGCGGACTGCTGCGAGCCGTCGGCCGTGCGCGCTCGGGTCAGCCGACGGCCGCGCGGAGCAGGCCGTTCGCGGTGTCGAGCTCAACGAGGTCCCCGCGGTGCAGCTGACGGCCGCGGCGGGCCTCGGCCTCGCCGTTCACGGTCACCGTTTCGTCCGCGATCAGCTCGCGGGCGTGCGCACCGGACTCGGCGAGGCCGGCGAGCTTGAGGAACTGTCCGAGCCGGATGACGTCGCCGGTGATCGGGACGGTCGTGATGGGGGCGTCGCTCATCAGAATATGCCCGCGAAACCCCTGGCTTCAGCCATGGGGAGGTAAGGGTGCTTCTGCTTGGTTGGCGACACGCTGGTTCCTTTCGGTCGAACGTCAGTGCTATCCGATATGGTGGGTTTATGCCCATTGAGACGGTTCGGTACACCTACCGTCTGCGCCCTGGCGCGCAGGCTGAGGCCTCGCTGATCTCCGAGTGGAACCGGTGCCGGTACCTGTGGAACGAGGCCGTCCACCAGTCCAAGACTGGGCGGAAGCCCACGTTCTGCAAGCTGTCGAAACTGCTGACCGAAGCTCGTAGTGCGCACGCCTGGTTGCGGGAGGGTTCGCAGGTCGCCCAACAGCAGACCCTGCGCGACTACGCCCGGAGCCTCGACCACTCCTTCAAGGTCAAGGTCAAGGGGCGCGGGCGACCTAAGTTCAAGGCGCGGAAGAAGACCCTGCCGTCTCTTGAGTACACGACCCGCGGGTTCGCCGTGAGAGACGGGCGCCTGGTCCTGCCCAAGGGCGTCACCGTCCCGGTGGTGTGGTCCAGGGACCTGCCGTCCGACCCGACGAGCGTCCGCGTCTTCCAGGACACGCTCGGGCACTGGTATGCGTCGTTCGTGGTCCGCCGCGACGCCCAGCAAGCGGCGGCCGCTGAGGGTCGGATCGGTGTGGACTGGGGCGTGAGCGCCACCGCGTCGACCACCAACGCCGTGTTCGACCTGCCGCACTCCGGGCATCGCAGACGGTCCGCCGAGGTCCTCGCGAAAGCGCAGCGGCGCATGGCGCGCCGGCACCGCGCGAACAAGGCGCAGTCCAACGGATACCTGCGGGCGCGCCGCGACGCGGCCGTTCTGCACAAGAAGGGCGCCCGGCAAGTTCAGTACGACGCGCGGATCTGGGCCAAGAGGATCGTCGAGGCCCACCAGCTGATCGCGGTGGAGGACTTCACACCGACGTTCCTCGCGAAGTCCACCATGGCGCGCAAGGCCGCGGACGCCGCGATCGGTGCGGCGAAACGTGAGCTGATCTACCGGGGTTTGCGGGCTGGCCGACAGGTGGTGTTGGTCCAGCCCGCGTACACGACCATGACCTGCTCGAAGTGCTTCGCGAGAGCCAAGCAGCACCTCGAACTGGGCCAACGAACCTTCACGTGCTCGACCTGCGGCTTCACCGCGGGCCGGGACCTGAACGCTGCCAGGGTGATCCTGGCTGTGGCAGAACGGGGCCACACCAGCGTCGACGGCGTCAGACATCAGGAGCCTCCTTCCGAGGATGTTGCTGGTGCGGCTTGAGTTGGAAATCCCCCGGATCCATCCGTGGGGAACCGTTAAGTGCCCCATCATGCCGCGACCCGGCGGGCGGTCCGCTAGGGCAGCTGGGGAACGGACCTAGAATCGGACCCGTGATCACCCGTCTCGACCTGCGCGGTCGCACCCTGTCCACTCGCGAGCTCGAGGCGGCCCTGCCGCGGGCCGAGGTGGACGTGGACGCCGCGACCCACCTGGTGGCGCCCATCCTCGAGGCGGTGCGCACGCACGGCGCGGCCGCGCTGCGCGACCTCGCGGAGAAGTTCGACGGCGTGCGACCGGAGCACCTGCGCGTCCCGCCCGAAGAGATCGCCGGGGCCCTGGCCGCCCTCGCACCGGAGGTGCGCGCCGCCCTGGAGGAGGCGATCCGCCGAGTCCGCACCGTGCACGCCGCGCAGCGACCCGCCGACTTCACCGTCGAGCTCGCGCCGGGCGCGTCGGTCCGCCAGCGGTGGGTCGCCGTCGGGCGGGTCGGGCTGTACGTCCCGGGTGGCCTCGCGGTGTACCCGTCCTCGGTCGTGATGAACGTGGTCGCGGCCCAGGAGGCGGGCGTGCCGTCGCTCGCGGTCGCATCCCCGCCGCAGCAGAGCAACGGTGGCCTGCCGAACGCGACCGTGCTGGCCGCGTGCGCGCTGCTCGGCGTCGACGAGGTCTACGCCGCGGGCGGCGCCCAGGCCATCGCCATGTTCGCCTACGGCGCGGCGGGCTCGGAGCCGGTCGACGGCGAGTGGCTGTGCGAGCAGGTGGACGTGATCACTGGGCCCGGGAACGTCTACGTCGCGGCCGCCAAGCGTCTCGTGCGGGGCATCGTCGGGATCGACGCCGAGGCGGGACCGACCGAGATCGCGATCCTCGCCGACGCCGGGGCCGACCCGGACCACGTCGCCGCGGACCTGGTCAGCCAGGCGGAGCACGACCCGATGGCCGCATCGGTGCTGGTCACGGACTCGGTCGAGCTCGCCGGCGCCGTCGAGGCGAAGCTGAAGGACCGCGTCGACGGCACCAGGCACGCCGAGCGGATCCTCGTGGCGCTGTCCGGCCCGCAGTCCGCCATCGTGCTGGTCGACGACCTCGAGCAGGGGCTCGCGGTGGTCGACGCCTACGGCGCGGAGCACCTGGAGATCCAGACGGTCGGCGCCGCGGCACTCGCGATGCGGGTCCGCAGCGCGGGCGCGATCTTCGTCGGCCCGTACTCCCCGGTCGCCCTCGGCGACTACATGGCCGGGTCCAACCACGTGCTGCCCACCGGCGGCTGCGCGCACTTCGCGAGCGGACTCGGCGTGCACAGCTTCGTCAAGGCGGTGCAGGTCATCGAGTACGACGCCGACGCGCTCGCGGAGGTCGCGTCGCGGATCGTCGCGCTGGCTAACGCCGAGGACCTGCCCGCGCACGGCGAGGCCGTGCGCGCGCGGTTCTGACGGCGCGGCGCACGGCGAGCGCGATCAGCGTGGTGGCGATCGGGATGACCGCGTGCCGGGCGGCCGCGGGTGCCACGAGCAGGGTCAGCACGATGGTGAGGACGGCGCACAGCCGGCCGGTTCCGCGCAGCAGGCGGATGCCGGCGGCGGCCGCGAGCAGATAGACCGCGACCACGAGGGTGGACGGGACGATGACGAGCGTCTCGGTGCCCCATCCGAACGCCAGCGCCAGCGCGAGCCCCGCGTAGGCGATGACCGCGACGGTCAGGACCCCTCCGACCGGGATCGAGGCCCGGGTGATTCGGGCGGCCGGTCGGGGCAGCCAACCGGTCTCGGCCAGCGAGTACGCGAGGCGGGAGACGCCGGCGATGAAGGCATTGGTGGTGCCGAGGCTGATCACGGTGGCGATGACCGCCGCGGCGGCGCCGGCGCCGGCGCCGAAGCTGTGCTGCAGCAGCAGGCTCAGGGCGACGTGGTCGACGTGGTCGCTGCCGTAGGTGCCGGTCAGCACGACCGCGGCCGCGACCCCGAGGTAGAGGGTCGTGACGACGGCGATGGTGGCCGTGACCGCTCGCGGGACGTCGCGGTCGGGATCGTTGAACTCGCCGACCAGGTGCGCGACCGCCTCCCACCCCGCGAAGGCGAAGAACAGCACGATCACGCCGGAGCCGATCGCAGCGATGCCGTGCGGCGCGAACGGGGTCAGCCGGCGCAGGCTCATCTGCGGCACGGCGACGGCGATCGTCAACGCCAGTGCCGCGGCGACCCCGCCCGCCAGCGCGAGCTGGGTGCGACTGCCGACGTTGAGTCCGAGCAGGTTCGCCGCCACGGCCGCGGACAGGATGAGTGCGGCGACCGCGAACGCCCAGACCTGATCGAGGCCCAGGGCCTGGGCGACGTAGTACCCGCCGGTGAGCGGGACGATCGTCTGTCCGACCGAGCCGGCGATGAAGTACAGCCATCCGGTGAGCCCGCCCGCCGTCGGCCCGAACGCCTGCCGGACATAGGTGGCGACGCCGCCGGCGTCGGGGTACCGCCGAGCCAGCCCGGCGAACATCCACGCCAGCGGCACACCCATCGCACACGCGAACGCCCAGGACAGCAGCGACGCCGGCCCCGCCGACGACGCCACCTGACCGGGCAGCACCAGGACCCCGGCGCCGAGGATCGCGCTGACGTACAGGGCGATGCCGTGCCCGAGCCCGATGTGCCTGGTCAACTGCCCGTTCCGTTGCGCGGTGCGTTCGCTGGTCACGGCGTCGAGCCTGACGGATCGAGAGCATCGGCGGTGAGTGGCAGACTGGACGGCATGCGCAAGGAATCCGCCACCCGGCGGCGTCATCGGGTCGTGCTGGTCGCCAGCCCCGGCGTGCCGCTGTTCGAGTTCGCGATCGCCGCGGAGGTGTTCGGCACCGACCGCCGCAGCCTCACCGAAGACTGGTACGAGTTCACCATCGCCGGCGTCGACGCGCCCACCACCGCGATCGCCCGCGGCATGACCGTCCCCACGCCGACCGGCCTGGCCGCCCTCACGCGAGCTGACACCGTGATCGTGCCCGCCTGCGTCGACGTGCACGCCCACGCCCCGGACGCGCTGCTGGACGCACTGCGCCAGGCCCATGCCCGCGGTGCGCGGATCGCGGGAATCTGTTCGGGCAGCTTCGTGCTCGCCGAGGCCGGGCTGCTCACCGGGCGCCGGGCGACCACCCATTGGCTGCACGCCGGCGAGCTCGCCGCCCGCTACCCCGACATTGCCGTCGACCCGACCGTGCTCTACGTGCACGACGACGTCTGGACCTCGGCCGGCAGCGCGGCCGGCATGGACATGTGCCTGGAGCTCGTGCGACAAGATCTCGGCGCGGGGGTTGCCAACGAGGTCGCCCGCTACGTCGTCACCCCTCCGCACCGCGACGGCGGGCAGGCCCAGTTCATCCGAACGACCTACCCTTCCGCCGCCCCACGTGGCCAGGACGTCCAAGAGTGGGCACGCGGCAGCCTCTCCGAGGTCACCGTCACGGACATGGCCCGCTACGCCGGCATCAGCCAGCGCACCCTCAACCGCAGATTCCGCGACAGCGTCCGCATGTCGCCGCAGGACTGGCTGCAACGAACCCGTCTCGACGTCGCCGCCGAACAGCTCGAGACCACCGATCTGACCATCGAGGCGATCGCCCGCCGGGTCGGCCTCGGCAGCGCCACCAACCTTCGTGCGCGGTTCGCCGGCACCTACGGGGTGCCGCCGGCCCAGTACCGCCGGACCTTCAACCGGCGGACCTAGCTCACGGGACCTAGGTCCCGGGTCGCCGCCGGGCAGGCTCGCCCAGACTGGGCATCCCACGACTCGTGGGATGAATCTGCCAGGAGGCACCGATGCACAACCAGCCGATCGACATCACCGCGGACCCCACGACGACCCCGAAGGCGGCCGGCGGCTGTGGCTGCAGCCACAACGAGGCCGCCGACATCGCCTGAGGACGTGCACTCGCTCCCGAAGCCGATCCGCCACGCCGCCGTCCTCGGGGCGATGAGCGCGATCGGCGCCGACCAGGCGATCGTCCTGGTGGCGCCGCACGACCCGGTCCGGATGCTCACTCAGATCGCCGAGGCGTACCCGGACGCGTTCGACGTCACGTACCTGCAGAGCGGCCCCGACGTGTGGGCGCCGCGACTGGCGCGACGGGCCTGATTCCGCTCCTGCGGCACCGGATGTCAGGATGGAGGGTCCGGGCGGGCCTCCATCGGTGATGAGGCGTGGCTGGACGCCGGTTCCGCCGCTGCCTTGGTGGTCGGCAACTTGACGCCAACCGCACCGCAGAGACGAAGGTCCGTACGTGAACGGCAACGCCACGATCCGCCACTCGGGAACCGCCCTGCTCGCCGTCACCGGCCTGGATGCGCCGGTGATCGTGCCGTCGACCTGGTTCGACGAACAGCTCGCCGCGAGCCTGAAGCGGCTGCGCCTGCCCCGCGGCCTGCTCCAGCGGGTCGCCGGGGTGCACGAGCGTCGCTGGTGGGACGCGGACACCGCGTTCGACGACGCCGCGATCTCGGCCGGGGCGAAGGCGCTCGCCGAGTCGGGGGTCGAGGCCGCCGACGTCGGGCTGCTGATCAACACGTCCGTCACCCGCGCCCACCTCGAGCCGTCCGTGGCCTCAAAGGTGCACGACGGGCTGGGCCTGCCGTCGTCGGCCATGAACTTCGACCTCACGAACGCGTGCCTCGGCTTCGTCAACGGGCTCACGCTCGCGGCGAGCCTGATCGACTCCGGCCAGATCCGCTACGCGGTGATCGTGGACGGTGAGGACGCGCGTCCCACGCAGGAGGCGACCCTCGCCCGGCTCGGCGGGCCGGACTCGACCAAGCAGGACTTCATGGACGCGTTCGCGACCCTGACGCTCGGGTCGGGCGCGGCCGCGGCGGTGCTCGGCCCGGCGGCGGACCACCCGGGCGGGCACCGGATCCTCGGCGGCATCACCCGCGCCGCGACCCAGCACCACGACCTGTGCGTCGGGGACTTCAGGGGCATGCGCACCGACCCGGTCGGCCTGCTGGCCGGCGGGCTCGAGCTGGTGGGGGAGGCGTGGCTCGAGGCCAAGGCGGAGTGGGACTGGACGGACATGGACCGCTACGTCATGCACCAGGTCTCGACCGTGCACAGCGAGAAGATCGTGGAGGCGCTGGGCCTCGACCCCGCGCGGGTGCCCCTGACGTTCCCGAAGTTCGGCAACGTCGGGCCCGCCGCCCTGCCGCTCACGCTGGCGAGCGAGGTCGACAGCCTCGCGGCGGGCGACCGGGTGCTCTGCATGGGCGTCGGCTCGGGGCTCAACACCGCGATGATCGAGATCGCCTGGTGACGGTGGACACCGACCGGGGCAACGACCAAAACTTCGATCGGGACGCGGCGCGGGACTCCGCGCGGCGGCCCCCGGAGGGGCTGCCCGGTCTCGATCCGTCCTGGTCCCGGCTCGTGGACGTGCCCCGCGCGGGCCCGGACGACGGCGGCGGCGCCCCCAGGGACATCGACACCTGGCACGTGCTGGACAACGGCGGCGACCTGGGCGGCGAGCCGGTCGGCACCCTGCTGTGCGTGCACGGGAACCCGACCTGGTCCTACCTGTGGCGGGACCTGCTGCGCGAAGCGGCGGAGCGCGCGGCCGACGGCGGGCCGCGGTGGCGCGTCATCGCGGTCGACCAGCTCGGGATGGGGTTCTCCGAGCGCACCGGCCGCACGCACGGCCTCGCCGCACGGGTCGCCGAGCTCGGCAGGCTCACGCAGACGCTCGGCCTGACCGGGCCGGTGCTGACCGTGGGCCACGACTGGGGCGGTCCGGTCTCGCTCGGCTGGGCCGTCGCGCACCCCGACCAGCTCGTCGGGGTCGTGCTGACCAACACCGCGGTGCACCAACCCCTGGGCGTGGCCGCACCCGCCGCGCTGCGGCCCGCGATGGCCGGCGGCCTGCTGCGCGCCAGCACCGTGGCCACGACGGCGTTCCTCGACACCGCGCTCGCGCTCGCGAGCCCGCGCCTGTCCGCCGCCGTCCGGGCGGCCTACCGGTCCCCGTACCGGACGCCGGCCCGGCGTCGGGCGATCGGGGACTTCGTGGCCGACATCCCGGTGACCGCGAGCCATCCGAGCCGGCCCGCGCTCGACACGCTCGCCGACGCCGTGCGCACCCTCGACGTGCCCGCCCTGGTGCTGTGGGGCCCGCGCGACCCGGTGTTCATCGGCCGCTTCCTCGACGACCTGATCGACCGGCTCCCGCACGCCGACGTGCACCGGTTCGAGGGTGCCGGGCACCTCGTGGCCGAGGACGTCGACATCGCCGGTGCCGTGCTGGACTGGTTGGCCGTGCGGTTCCCGGCGGAGCCTGCCGTGCCCGCGGACCTCGCTCCCGGCGCCGTCCTGCCCGACGGCGAGCGCGACGCGCCCTTCCGCCCGCTCGGCGCGGCCCTCGACGAGCGCGCCGGCGACGCCGGCACCGCGCTGGTCGAGCTCGCGCCGACGGGCGGCGGCGGACCGCGGTCGATCTCGTGGTCGCTGCTCGCCCGCCGCGTC
>NZ_DATCNW010000099.1:0-2611 GCF_036565025.1 Pengzhenrongella sp. | reverse complement strand
CCCCCGAGGTCCCCCGAGGCCGCGTAGCCCACCGAGTCGGCCGAGCCGCGGAGAACCAACCGGGCCCGACCCGCCAAGCCCCAATGGTCGCAACTTAGGACCCCCTGCCAGTCGCCCCCGAGCGGGGATCCTCCTCTGGATCCCACCTGCGTGGACCTTAAGTTACGTCCATTGGGTCCGACCCCGTGCCGCGACGGATTGTGCGACGAGCCGCGGGAACCCTTCGGAGTTTGATCCGCCTCGGGGAGACGGGTCGCCGGTCAGCTTCCCGACCGACCCTGGAATCAGCTGGTCGGTCAGCTTCCCGACCGACCCTGGAAGCCGCCGGTCAACTTCCCGTCCGACGCTGGAAGCCGACAGGCGGCTGGCCGCCGGGCACCGTCTGGCCGGTCGAGCTGCCGCCGAGGCCGGACAACCCGCTCGAGCTCGAGGTGTCGTTTGCGCCGGCGAGCGCCTTGCCGAGGTCGGCGAGGACCACCCGGTCGCCGGCGGACAGCCCGGAGGTGATCTCGGTCAGTTCGACGCCCACGGCGCCGGTCTCGACCGTCACGTCGACGGCTTCCCGGCGCGCAGCACCTGCACGGTCGAGGTCGAGCCGTCGACGTGCACGGCGGAACTCGGCACCGTCAACGCCTTGTCCCGTTTCCCGACGGTCACCGCAACCTGCGCGGACGCGCCGTCGAACAGCCGCTCGGCGGTATGGCCCACGGCGATGACCACGGTGTACGTCGGGTCGGACGAGCTCGTCGACGCATCGAGCACCCCGATCGAGCTGACCGAGCCCGCGAGCGACTTGTCGCTGCTCGCCACGGTCAGCGCTGCGCTCTGGCCCACCTCGACGGTGTCGATCGCGGACAGCAGGCGGGAAGTCCGTCGGGAAGCCGCTCGGCAGCTCCCCGGTGCCGCGCTGCTGGGTCCCGGTGCCGGTCTGGGAGTCGGTGCGCACGACCGTGACCAGCACCTGGTCGCCCTCGGCGAGGCCCGAGGTGATCTCGGTCGAGGTGCCGACCGTCTCGCCGACCTTCACCTCGGTGCTGACCGTCTTGTCGCCCGCGCCCGCCTGGCTGACCACCGACTTCCCGTCCACCGTGCGGACCGCGGCGCTGGGCGCCGTCAGCACGTTGGCGCGCCGCTCGTACACGATCGAGACGTCCGCCGAGACGCCGTCGTGCAGCCCGGCGGGCTTGCCGGTCACGGCGATCACGACCGGGAAGCCCGCGACCCCGCCGGTGCTCGTCGAGATCAGCCCGATCTGCGCGACGGTCCCGAAGATCGCGGCGTCCGCGCCGTCGAGCGTGATCTTTGCCTGGTCGCCCGCCGCGATGAGTGCGAGGTCGGCGTCGCCGACCGTGACGTCGACCTGCCAGGCCGCGGTGCCGACGATGACGAACTGGGCGGTGGACGACGACGTGGTGCCGGACGTGGTGCCGGTCGTCGTGCCGCCGGACGTGCCCGACGACGTGCCGGTGCCCGACGAACCGGACGACGTGCCCGGATCCGAGGCGGCGCCCGAGCCGGCGGCCCCGGACCCGGTGACCGCCTGGCCGACGGTGAGGTTGACCTCGGTGAGCGATCCCGCGACCGGCGCCGTCAGGGTGGCGCCGGCCATCGCGGTCGTCGCCGAGTCGACCGCGGCCACCGCGACGTCGACCTGGGCGGCATCCGCCACGATCTGCGCGGATGCCGCGTCCGTGCCGTCGTCGGCGTCCTTGGCGTCCGCGAGCTTGGCCCGGGCGGAGGCGAGGGTCGCCTTGGCCGAGAGCAGGTCGGCGTTGAGGGTGAGGGTGTCGATGGTCGCGAGCGTCTGGCCGGCCTTGACCTGCTGGCCCGCCGCGACCTTGACCGCGGTGACCGAGCCGCTGGCCGCGAAGCTCACGTCCTGCTGGACGGTCGGCGCCAGGGTCCCGCTCGCCGTGACGTTCTTCTCCAACGTCGTCAGGCTCGCGGCCACCGAACGCGTGGTCGCGGCGGGCGTCGCGGGCTGCGCGGCGGCGCCCCGAACCCCGAACCAGTACACCGCCGCGGCGACCACCAGCGCGGCCAGGATCCCGGCGACCACCCGCGTGCGCGGGCGCGTTCGCCTCAACTTCTGCAGCATTGCTTCATCCCGATGCCGGCGGTCTTGGTTTGACGCCGCTGAAACTAGGCAGCGGGACTGGGGCACGCCTATCACGACCCCATGAGTCACCTGTGGATCGCGGCGCCAGGCCCGCGGCCGAGCTCGGAGGTCTGGGGTATGAGGGCTGAGGGCTGATCCGTCCGTGCGGAGCATGGTGCAGGAGTGACCGAGACGACCCGCTGGACGGGCAATTCGTTCAACTCCTGTCCCACCAGCCACATGCTCCGCACCGACGGACGGTGCCGACTGCTCCTGACCGTCGGGCCGAGGGCCGGGGTGCCCGGCGCCGGGGCCCGAAGGCCGAGGGCCGGGGTGCCGGGTGCTGGGGTCCGAAGGCCGGGGATCGGGGTGCCGGCGGTCAGGGACCGGGGGCCGGGGGTGAAAGAGGGTAGACAAGTCTTCCTGAGGGGTCGACATCGCTCGGCGGGGGGCCCCATGTCGACCCGCGCCGACCCGACTCCCGCAACGTCCGAGCGTTGACGTCCTATAGGA
>NZ_DATCNW010000098.1:0-2905 GCF_036565025.1 Pengzhenrongella sp. | reverse complement strand
GGTCAGTGGGGGGTGGGGGGCTGGGGGGAGGTGACCTTGGCCACCAGGGGCTCGGGGAGGATGTCGTAGTGGTCGTGCACGGACTCGAACACGCCGCGGCCGCCGGTGAGGGAGCGTAGGTCCAGCACGTACCGCGCGAGCTCGGCCTCGGGGACCATCGCCTGGATCGAGTGCCGGCCGTCGGCGAGCGAGGTCGTGCTGTTGATCCGGCCGCGGCGCGCGGACAGGTCGCCCAGCACGTCGCCCTGGAGCCCGGCGGGCACGTGCACCGTCAGCAGCGAGATCGGCTCGAGCACGACCGTGCCCGCGGAGCGCATCGCCTCGCGCAGCCCGTGCGCGGCGGCGGTGCGGAACGCCATCTCGGAGGAGTCGACCGAGTGGTACTTGCCGTCGTAGCACTCGACCCGCACGTCCACGACCGGGAAGCCATGCGGCCCGCCCGCCGCCATCGCCTCGGTGACACCACGTTCGACGGCGGGGATGAAGTTGCGCGGGATCGCGCCGCCCACGACCTTGTCCACGAACTCGCTGCCCGCCCCGCGGGCGAGCGGGCTGACCCGGAGCTGCGCGACGGCGTACTGCCCGTGCCCGCCCGACTGCTTCTTGACCTTGCCCTCGACGTCCGCCGGCCCGGCGATCGTCTCCCGGAACGGGATGCGCACCGGTTCGGTCACCACGTTCACGCCGAACTTGCGCGCGAGCCGTTCGAGGGCGACCGCGACGTGCGTGTCGCCGATGCCGCGCAGCACGGTCTGCGAGTTCAGCCCGGTGCGCTCCACGACGAGCGACGGATCCTCCGCGCACAGCCGGGCGAGCGCTCCGGAGAGCTTGTCGTCGTCGGCCTGGGTGAGGGGGTTCAGGGCGAGTCCGAACGGCGTCGGGCGCGGATCGGGACCGACGACGCGCACCGGCGTGCTGCGCCTGGCGAGCGCGGAACCGGTCGGGCTGCCGGCGAGCTTGGCCACGGCCGCGATGTCGCCCGCGGCGACCTGGTCGATGAGCTGGTGCTCCTTGCCGCGCAGGTGGAACAGGCCGTGCACCCGCTCCTCGGTGTTGGTCGACGTGTTCACCAGCCGGTCCTCGTTCGCGATCGTGCCGGAGAGGACCTTGAACAGGGACACCTGCCCGACGAACGGGTCGACGACGGTGCGGAACACGTACGCGAGCGGGTCGCCCTTCGGGTCCGCCGCGACCGGGATCTCCTCGCGGCCGGCGAACACCGTCGTCGGGCGGTCCGCGGGCGAGGGCCCGATCTCGCACAGCAGGTCGGCGAGCCGGTCGATGCCGATGCCGGTCGTTGAGGAGCCGACCAGGACCGGGAACACCACGGCGTCGAGCACCTCGTGCGCGAGGGCCCGCTCGAGCTCGGCAGGGCTCGGCACGTCACCGGCGAGGTAGCGCTCGAGCTGCTCGTCGTCGCCCGAGACGATCTCCTCGGTGAGCTCGTCGTGCAGCCGGTGCTCTTCGTCCGCGACCGACGCGGGGATCGCCTCGGCGTGGCGCCGGCCGTCGACGTCGTAGGCGAGGCCGCGGTCGGTGAGCACGTCCGCGACCCCACGGAACGAGTCCTCCTCGCCGAGCGGCAGCTCGAGCGGCGCGAAACCGGCACCGAACGTCGCGCGCAGCTGGTCCAGCACCCGGTGGAAGTCGGCCCGCGCCTTGTCCTCCTTGGTGACGAACACCATGCGCGGGATCCCGGCGGCGGCGCACTGCGCCCACACCGCCTCGGTGCCGACCTCGACGCCGTCGACCGCGCTCACCACGAGCACGGCGAGGTCCGCGACCGACAGGGCGGCGTCGACGCCGCCCGCGAAGTCGGCGTAGCCGGGGGTGTCGATCAGGTTGACCTTGTAGCTCTCGCCGTCCGAGGCGGTCCACCCGAAGGGGGCCACCGCGAGCGAGAGCGAGATGCCGCGCTTGATCTCCTCGGCCTCGAAGTCGCAGACGGTGTTGCCGTCCTCGACCCGGCCGGCACGTGTGATGTCCCCCGCGCGCAGCAGCAGGGCCTCCACGAGCGTCGTCTTCCCGCTGCCGCTATGGCCCACGAGGGCGACGTTCCGGATCCGCGGCGTCGTTGCCATGATCATGCGTTGCTCCCTGTTCGGGTGGGCCTCGCGCCCATGCTATGACCCGTTCGCCGAGAGCGGGGAGGTACTCAGGTGACGCATTGCCAGACCGGTGGTGACCGCCATGGACGCGGCCATGGCCAGGCCCGCCAGCGCGCCGATCATCGCGACGAGAGTCAGCGCCTGGCCGGGGTGCCACAGGGGAGTGCTCACGCCGACGAAGAACAGCAGGCCGACGCACCAGGCGACGGCGTTGGCGAGGATCCAGCGGGCCGCGCGTGGCACGTGGCGGCGCAGCTCGACCCATTGCGCGACGCCGATCGAGACCAGCAGCGCGAGACCCGCGAGCACGCCGACCCCGACGACCAGCGGCGCCGGCCAGTGCGACCAGGTCTCGTGCGTGCTGCTCGGGAGCATGCCGAGCAGCCAGGCGAAGGCGGCCGCGACCGACGTGCCGGTGATCCACCGGCAAGTCGAGAGTGCGGGCAGCCGGCGCCGCAGCACGCGCGCCTGCGACCAGCCGAGGATCGCGAGACGCCCTCGAACGAGCCGGCGGCGACCGGCGCGGGGAGGGCGAGCGACGGCGCGCCGTCCCAGACCAGTGCCCCGACCAGCGCCGGACCGCAGAAACCGGCGAACTCGCCGGCCGTCACGGACGTGATCCACGAGCGCAGCAGGGGGTCCCCCGGGCGGACGTCGGGCGTTCGTGGTCGCTGCATCGTTGCGGGCATCGCTTCCCCCTCGCCAATCCCAGCGAACCGCAGCGCGAACCCCCGCGCGAAGGGCTTAGGTCCCCCAAACCGCAACGTCCGAGCGTTGACGTCCTATAGGACGTCAAC
>NZ_DATCNW010000097.1:0-6487 GCF_036565025.1 Pengzhenrongella sp. | reverse complement strand
GGCGGGTGCCGCTGCTGGACGCCCCGCCCGACGGGCGGCCCGCGGCGGCCACCGCGCGCCGCACGTCGTCGGAGTCCATGCCGATCCAGCCGGCGAGCATCCGGGCGTACTCGGGCCGCAGCCCGGCGTCGCGGATCCCGGCCACGACCGGCGCGGCGGCGCGCAGCGCGCTGACCCGGCCCTCGACGGTGTTCAGGTCGTACGTGCCGAGCGTGGTGCGGATGACGAACTCGTACAGCGGGGTGCGACCGGCGACGAGCGCCCGGACGGCGTCGGGCCCGCGCGCCTGGCGCAGCTCGCAGGGATCCATGCCGCTCGGCTCGACCGCGACGAACGTCTGCGCGGAGAAGCTCTGGTCCTCGCCGAACGCGCGCATGGCGGCCTTCTGGCCCGCCGCGTCGCCGTCGAACGTGAAGATGATCTCCCCGCCCACCGACGTGCCCGAGGAGAGCTGGATGCCGCCGCCGGCCGAGTCGCCGATCAGGCGGCGCACGATCCGGGCGTGGTCGGTGCCGAACGCCGTGCCGCAGGTCGCGACCGCCGTCGGGACTCCCGACAGGTGCGCGGCCATCACGTCGGTGTACCCCTCGACGACGACGACCTGGTGCGTGCTGGCGATCGCCCGCTTGGCGAGGTCGAGCCCGTAGAGCACGTGGGACTTCTTGTAGAGCGCGGACTCCGGGGTGTTGAGGTACTTCGGGCCCTGGTCCTCCTCGTAGAGCTTGCGCGCGCCGAAGCCGATGACGTCGCCGGTGACCTCCCGGATGGGCCACACCAGGCGGCCGCGGAACCGGTCGTAGATCCCGCGGTTGCCCTGGCTCATCAGGCCCGACGCGAGCAGCTCGGGTTCGGTGAACCCGCGACCGCGCAGGTGCCCCCGCAGCAGGTCCCAGCCCTGCGGGGCGTAGCCCATGCCGAACTGCTCCGCGTGCGAGCGCTCGAAGCCGCGCTCGGCGAGGAACGCCCGACCCGCGGCGGCTCCCGGGGTGGCCAGCTGCTCGGAGTAGAACTGGGCGGCGACGGCGTGCGCGTCGAGCAGGCGCCGACGGCTGCCGGTGTCCACGCCGGAGCGCGGCCCGCCGCCCTCCTCGTACTGGAGCTGGACGCCGACCCGGCCGGCCAGGTACTCCACCGCCTCGGCGAAGGTGAGCCCGTCGATCTTCTGCACGAAGGAGATGACGTCGCCGCCCTCGCCGCACCCGAAGCAGTGCCAGCGCCCGACCTGCGGGCGGACGTGGAACGACGGGGACCGCTCGTCGTGGAACGGGCACAGGCCCTTCATCGAGCCGACGCCGGCGGACTTCAGGGTCACGTGCGCGCCCACGATGTCCTCGATCGCGGCGCGTTCGCGGACCGTTTCCACGTCTTCCCGTCGGATGAGTCCAGCCACCGCGCGAGTCTAGGCGGGTTGCCCGACAGGTCGCTCCGCGCCGGCGTTGGGGTCTGGGCGCGGCCCACGCTCGGGTGCGGGCGCCGCCGACGCTCGGGGCAGGCGCGGCCCTAGCGGTACGGCGGTGCGACCATCCGTCCGTGCCACGCCCCGGCGCTGACGTCGGTCAGCGAGGCGACCTGATCGACGACTACGCGCAGCCGGGCGCCGTCGTCGGCCGCGTCCGCCCAGTCCGCCGCGAACGGCGGTTCGAGCGAGAGCGGCGCGCGATCGGCGATCACGGCGACCAGGTCGAGGATGATCTCGCGCTGGCGCTGGTAGAGCGGCTCCAGCTCGCGGGGCGCCATCACGTACGTCACGGCGAGACCCTTGAGCACGAGGATCTCGGCGAGGGTCTCGTGCGGGACGACGAGCGAGGCCGCGTAGCGGGTCAGCGGACCGGGCCCGTACTGCGCACGGGTGGCCGCCTCGGCCGCGCCCGCGAACCGCCCGATCAGCTGGCTCGTGGCGTCCTTGAGCCCCGCGAGCGCGGCGCGAGAACCGTCGAACGCGGGGCCCCACAGGCGGGTCGCCATCAGCCGGTCCATCGCGTCCAGCAGGCCGCCGGAGTCCACTGCGTGCCCGTACCAGGCGTGCACCGACGCCACGATGCGCTGGCGCTCCTCGTCCCGCTGGAGCACATCGAGCTCGAGGCTGCCGCCGACGACGGCGTCCTCGACGTCGTGCACGGAGTAGGAGATGTCGTCCGCGAGGTCCATCACGTTGGCCTCGAGGCACTGGCGGCCCTGCGGGGAGCCCGCGCGCAACCAGCCGAAGACCTCGGCGTCATCGGCGTAGACGCCGAACTTCTTGGTCGGGGTGCCGTGCGCGTCGAGCGGGCCGTGCCCGGCCTGCCACGGGTACTTGACCGACGCGTCCAGGCTCGCGCGCGTCAGGTTGAGGCCGACCGCGCGCCCGTCCGGGGCGACGACCTTGGGCTCGAGGCGGGTGAGCAGCCGGAGGGTCTGCGCGTTCCCCTCGAAGCCGCCGATGGCCGAGCTGGCCTCGGCGAGCGCCCGCTCGCCGTTGTGGCCGAACGGCGGGTGGCCGAGGTCGTGCGCGAGGCACGCGGTGTCCACGACGTCTGGGTCGCAGCCGAGCGCCTTGCCGAGCTCGCGGCCGACCTGCGCGACCTCGAGGGTGTGCGTGAGCCGGGTCCGCACGAAGTCGTCGCTCGCTGGCACGAGCACCTGAGTCTTGGCGCCGAGGCGGCGCAGCGCGGAGGAGTGCACGATGCGCGCACGGTCGCGCTCGAAGGCGGTGCGGCCGCGGGACTTGGGCTGCTCGAGCACCCAGCGCGCCCGGTCCTCGCGGGAGTAGCCCAGCTCGACGGGCACGGCCGCGCGCGTACTGGACTCGGCGTCGGGCAGGACCGGGACGCTCGGCTGATGACTCTGGGACACATCGGCCACCCTAACGACCGGTGGGTGCGGCGCTCGGGTCGGTTGCGGGGTTGGATCGCTCGGGCGGGGGTCGCGGGGTGAGCTCGGCCGGGCTGGTTCGCCGGCCGGGCTTCCCGGTAGGAGGCCAGGGGCTGCGGGTCATCTGGCGGCTGCGGTGCGGATCGCGGTGGCGACGAGGTGAACCAGGCGGTCCGGGTGGTGCAGCACGTCGTCGGCCGTGAGCGTGATGACGCGCCAGCCGAGTGCCTCGAGGGCCTCGCGGCGGGCTTTGTCCTTGCGCCAGATGCGGGCGTCGGTGCGGTGCAGGTCGCCGTCGTACTCGATGGCGATCCGGAGGTCGGGGTAGCTCAGGTCCGGCAGCGCGACGAACTGGCCGAACGCGTCCACCACGGGCTTGTTGACCGCAGGGCAGCGCAGCCCGGCGTCGACCAGGATGAGCCGAGCCCGTGACTCCATCGAGGAGTCGGTGTCGGGTCGGATGAGCGGGAGCGCGCTGCGGGCCGTGCGTGCGCCCCGGACTCCCGACGACGCTCGCGTCACGCTCTCCAGCGCCTGAACGGTCGTCGCCGCGGTCTTGCGGCGGAGCATCGAGTCGCCGAGGACGACGAGCTCGTCCCGCTCGAGCTCGGCCGAGAGGTGCAGCCAGGTCTGCGCAGGGCTGGTGACCGGGAGGCCCGCGACGAACGTCCGGGCGACGTCCTGACGCCCCGAGAAGTGCGCGACGATCTCCGGCCGCCTCGACCGATCGGCTCGCGCCGAGACGACGACGTGTACCCGTTCGTCGCTCTCAAGACGCCAGGGCAGCTCGATTCCCCGCAACCGCAGCGCTGTGACATGGCTGAACGCGACACCGTCGGGCAGGAAGATCAACGCCGCCCGGCAGCGATCCAGAAGGTGCCCGGCTCGGTCGGCGGGCATCCGGATGCCCGAGAACGGGCGGCATAGGCTCATCCGTCGCAACTCGCCCGCACTCACGCCGAGCGCAAGAGCGTCCCGGACACCGAAGGGGGCGCTGTCGAGCGGCTCCGGAAGCGGACGGGCAGGACGCATGCCGCCACCTTGCCGACCCGAGCCAGGTTGGCCATCACGCAGGCCGCCCGCCTGTGGACGCCAACCGTTCTGCCCTGCCCGAGGTAGGTAAGACCGCCCCAACCGTCTCCTCCTCTACGAGTGCGCAGAATCTGCTGCTTGAGTGGCACTTTTTGCAGCAGATTCTGCGCACTCGCGTGACCGGTCGGGTCGGAAGGGCGGGGGTAGGTTCGGGTTTACTGACCGGGGACGAAGGGGGGCGGATATGAGAGTGCTCGTCGTCGGGGGGACGGGGACGGTTGGGCGGCACGTCGTCACGTCGTTGGTGCGCCGCGGGCATGAGGTCCGGGTGCTCAGCCGGCACCATGCCCTCGGGCCGGGCGGCGTCGCCGAAACTGGGCCGGCTGGGGGCCCAGCAACCGGGGCCGATGACTCCGCAACCGGTTCGGTGGTCTTCTTCGGCGGGGACCTGACGACCGGGGCGGGGCTCGCGGAGGCGATGGACTCGGTCGACGTCGTCGTGGACTGCTCCAACATCGTGACCCTGAGCGGGCGAAAGGCGACCGAGTTCTTCACGGTGGGCACGGCTCGGCTGCGCACGGCCGAGCGTGCGGCCGGGGTCGCGCACCACGTGCTGGTGTCGATCGTCGGGATTGACGACGTCCCGTACCCGTACTACCAGGCCAAGCTCGCCCAGGAGCGGGTCGCGACGACCGGGCTGCCGCCGTGCACGATCCTGCGCTCGACGCAGTTCATGGAGTTCGGCGCCCAGGTCGCGGCGACGGGCACCGTCGGGCCGGTCGTGCTGGTGCCGGACTGGCCCGTCCAGCCGATTGCCGCAGCCGACGTCGGCGAGGCGCTCGCTGACGTCGTGGAGGCTCCGCCGGCAGGTCGCGCGATGAGTATTGGCGGGCCCGGCGTCCTGCGGCTCCCCGAACTCGTCGAGCGGGTCCTCGCCGCGCGCGGGACGCCGCGCAAGGTCGTGCGCGTCCCGTACCCGGGCAGGGTGGGACGGGCCATCGCGCGCGGCGGGATCCTGCTGCGCGAGGGCCGCCGGGGGACGACGACGCTCGAGGAGTATCTGGACGGTCTGCGCGGCGCAGCGTAGACCCCCGGAATGGGTCCGACCCTATTTCGACGGGCGAAAAGCGACGCGCAAATGCAAATACACCCGTTCGGCGCAGCCGAGACGGGTGTATTTGGGACGTGCGCGGGGCGATCGGCCCGACGTTCAGCGCCGCGCCCCGCAAGGCCTCAGCCCTTGACCGAGCCCGCCGTCAGCCCGCCGACGATGTACTTCTGCAGGAAGAGGAACAGGACCAGCACCGGGATGACCGCGATGACCGCACCCGCGGTGAACAGGCCCCAGTTCTGGTCGAGCAACGCGGAGACCCACCCGTACAGCCCGATCGCGACCGTCCAGTTCTCCTCGGACTGCAGGACGACCCGCGCGATGATGAACTCCCCGAAGCTCGGAGCAGCACAGCTGCCGATCACCCGGCGAACAACACGAGGAGGGTCCGGTGTCCCCTACGATTTCGCGGGTGCGCATCCGACTCGCCGACGTGGCCTAACAGGCCGCAGTCAGCACCGCAACCGCCTCCCGAGTGCTGAACGGCAAGGCTGGCGTCTCAGCCGAGACCCGCCAGGCGGTGCTCGCGGCGCTCGACACGCTCGGCTACGAGCGACCCGAGAAGCTACGCAACCGCTCGGCCGGACTCGTCGGCCTGATCGTCCCGGAGTTGACCAACCCGGTCTTCCCCACGTTCGCGCAGTTTGTCGAGACGATGCTGTCGGCGCGCGGCTACACCCCGCTGCTGTGCACCCAAACGCCCGGCGGCACGACCGAGGACGAGTACGTCGAGATGCTCCTCGAGCACGACGTCGACGGGATCGTCTTCGTCTCGGGCCTGCACGCGGACACCACCGCGAGCCGCGAGCGCTATCACCGGCTGCGCAGCCGGGGCCTGCCGATCGTGCTCGTCAACGGGTACGCCGAGGGCGTCGACGCGCCGTTCGTCTCCACGGACGACGGCGCGGCGATGGACCTCGCCGTGCGCCACCTCACCGCCCTCGGGCACCGCCGGATCGGCCTCGCGATCGGGCCGGACCGCTTCGTGCCGGCCCAGCGCAAGGTCGCCGGCTTCGCCGAGAACCTGCGCCGGCACCTGGGGATCGACGACGTCACGCCGCACGTCGTCTCCACGCTGTTCACGGTGGAGGGCGGCCAGGCCGCGGCCGGCGAGCTGATCGCCTCGGGGCACACGGCCATCGTGTGCGGGTCGGACCTGATGGCGCTCGGCGCGATCCGGGCGGCCCGGGCGCGCGGCCTGAGCGTGCCCGGCGACGTGTCCGTCGTCGGCTTCGACGACTCTCCGCTGATGGCGTTCACCGACCCGCCCCTGACCACGGTGCGCCAGCCCGTGCTCGCGATGGGCGAGGCCGCGGTCGCCACCCTCGTCGCCGAGATCGCCGGAGTCCGCGGGCTGCGCACCGAGCTGCTGTTCCACCCCGAGCTGATCGTGCGCGGCTCGACCGATGCCGCCCCCGTAATACGCTGAATACCACCGAGGACTCGCGCGACCCCCTACTGCTCGTAACGTCCGAGCGTTGACGTCCTATAGGA
>NZ_DATCNW010000096.1:0-22045 GCF_036565025.1 Pengzhenrongella sp. | reverse complement strand
GTCTCGGTGTTGCTGACCGGTTCGCGGGTCTCGCCGACAGCCACACCCGCGTCTGCGCAGGTGCAGCCGTCGTCGCCGAGCAGCGTGCTGGTGTACGCGTCGGCGCGGAGCTGGTCGATGGTGCGGGTGTCCCCGGCGCGCTGGGCCTTGTGGGCGGCGTCGCTCAGGGCGGTGTCGATCGCGGTCGCGACGAACGCGGGCAGCACCGACCAGATGCCGGCCATCCCATCGGGCAGGACCTTGGGCTTGCACACGCGCCGGGTGTCGACCGCCCGCGCCGTGCGCTTCTCGGCGTCGGCCGGGTCGACCGCGATCAGGGCCTTCTGCAGGTCCGCGCGCAGCTGGGTCGGGGTCCGCTCACCCGCCGTGGGCAGCACCACGTCCTCGACGACCTGCGCCACCTGCCACGGAACGTCCTTCAATGCGGCGACCACGATCTTGGCCTTGCCCCAGTCCAGATCCCCGACCTCCAACGCGTCCCCGGTGGCCATCAGCTGGTGGGCGAACAGCAGGCCCGCCTCTACCAGCTCCCGCCCGGCCCGCCGGGAGGTGCCCAGCCGGGTGGCGACCTCCTCGCCGACGATGCCGGGCTGGCTGACCGCGACGGGCCAGTCCGGGTTCATCGCATCCCGCCGCGAGAGGACCTCGATCGCGGCCAGCTGGCGGGCCTTGGCCCAGGACGCGGCCCGTTCCAGCGCGGCGATCTGCTCGATCAGGTCGTAGTCCCGCAACAACTCCGAGTCCACCCCGCCCGCCCACGTCGCCAACGCCGCGGACCCCGGCGCCAGGTCCATCCCCTCGCAGGGGCCGTCAGGCTCCCCCAGAAAAAACTCCGTCGCGCAGAACGCCTCCCGCGCCAAGAAATCGGCGACCGCGCCGGCCACGACCTTCGGATCCTCATACCGCGCATCCTCGACGGCCCACAAAGCCAGCAGCTCCGCGGACGGCTCGACAACGGACGCGACATGCTCGTCGCCGTCCCCGCCGAACTCGGGATCGAACATGTGTTCTATGATACCGGAACGGTCGGGAATGTCCATACCCTGAGGTGAGTCTGTTGACAGCTCTTTGGTGGGAAGGAATCCGGTCTCTTCAGGGGACGAGGACGACCTTTCCGTAGACGGTGCGTGACTCGGCCAGCTCCATGGCCTCGCGAGCCTGGGTCAATGGCAGACGAGCGGCGACGTGGGGAGTCAGGGTCCCGTCGGCAAGCAGGCCGAGCACGGCGCCGAGGTCCTGGCGCAGCCGGGCACTGAAGGCGCGCGGGCGCAGGCCGTGGCCCGCCCACAGGTCGTAGAAGGTCGCCTTGCGGCCATTCGGCAGCACGCTCCACCAGGCCAGCTTGGCCACGAGGGCGAAGAACGAGGGCAGGACAGCCCCGCTGTCCTTCAGCGCGGAGGCGATGGCGTAGCTCACGAGCGTCCCTCCCGGAGCCAGCACGGACCACGAGCGGTCGATGCTCTCCCCGCCGAGGTGGTCGAACACCGCGTCCACCCCGTCCGGCGCGAGCTCCCGGACGCGGGCGGCGAGCTCCGGATCGTCGTAGTCGATCGGGATGGCACCCATCGCGCGCAGCGCCTCGTGGTGGCGAGGGGCGGCCGTTCCGATGACCTTGACGCCGTGGTGGCGCGCGAGCTGGGCCAACGTGTTTCCCACCCCGCCGTTCGCGCCGTGCACCAGGATCGTCTGGCCCGGGCGGACGCGTGCCTTGCGGTGCAGCATCTGCCACGCGGTCACGCCGTTCACCACGAGGGTCTCCACCTCCGCAGGGTCGAGGCCGTCGGGTACCGTCACGACGTCGGCGCCGGTGAGCAGGACGTGACTGGCCCAACCCCCGGTCTTCGTCATGGCCGCGACGCGTCGACCCGCGAGGGCGGGGTCCACGCCGGTCCCGAGGCGCGTGACGGTCCCGACCAGGTCGTAGCCGGGCACGAACGGGAACGTGGGCTGGCCGGGATAGCGCCCCCGCCGCATCGACTGCTCGGCGAAGGACACGCCGCTGGCCTCGACGGTCACCAGGACCTGTCCGGGCCCGGGCTCCGCCAGAACGCGGGATCGGACCTGCAGGCCGGCCGGCTCGACAACGCCCGGCAGGACGACCTCCACGGCGGTCACCGGTGCCAGCGGGTGGGGGGTGATGTTGCGGACGGTACTCATGGCTGCTCCTGGTCTGGGGATTCAATGCGAACAGACGTATGTTTACAGCCGTAACCATACGCAAAGTGCCTCACGCTTGTATAGTCCCGACATGAGCAGAACCGGTACGGATTCCCGCGCGTCTGCAGGGACAAGGGAGCGCAATCCCCGCGGAGAGGGTGGGCGCCTGCGTGAGGACATCGTGCGGGCGGGTGCCGAGCTGCTGGATGAGTCCGGGGACGAGCAGGCGGTGACACTGCGATCGGTGGCCCGTCGGGTGGGCATCTCCGCACCCTCGATCTATGCCCATTTCCCCGACCGGCAGGCGATCTTGCTGCGGGTCGTCCAAGATGCGTTCGCGGAGCTGAGCGCTCAGCTGCTGGCTGCACAGGGGGACGTCGGCCTCGACCCGGTCGAGCGGTTGCGGGCCGCCTGCGAGGCGTATCTAGAGTTCGCGCGGTCGCGACCGCAGCGCTACCGGGTGATGTTCGCCGGGGTACGGGATGCCGCCGAGGCGGTGCGGGCTGCCGCCGTCACGCAGGCCGAGGGAGCCGAGCTCGGCCAGGACGCTCTGCGCATCTTCGTCGCCAATCTGACGCAGTGCGTGGCTGCCGGCCGCTCGACCAGCGACGACCCGCTCGCCGACGCCGTCGCGCTGTGGCTGGGCCTGCACGGCCTGGCCCACCAGCGCGCCGTCGGCCCCCTCTTCCCGTGGCCCGAGGACATCACCGAACGCATCATCGTCTCGCTCGCGCACCTCGTGCCGTAGCCCAGGGATCGCGAGGTCGCGCCGGTCCCGATCCCGGTCGCGCGCCGGCGGTACCGATCGCACGCCCGGCCTGGCGGCCGGTGCGCCCCCGGGTCAGGCCACGATGTGCGGTCGCGTGCGCCGACCAGGGGAGAGTGCGGCCCGGACCTGGCGTCCGCGTCGGGCGGCGCCCCACGCCGTGACCTTCCACATCGCCTCGAGGACGATCGAGCGGCTCATCTTGGACTCGCCGATCTCGCGTTCGCGGAAGGTGATCGGGATCTCACGCACGCCGTAGCCGGCGTCGAGGAGTCGCAGCGTCATGTCGATCTGGAAGCAATACCCGTAGGAGTCGACGGATTCGAGGTCGATCGCCTCGAGCGCGTCGTGGCGGTAGGCGCGGAAGCCGGCAGTGGCGTCGTTGACCCGGATCCCGAGGGCGACCCGCGCGTAGAGGTTGGCGGCGCGGCTGAGCGCCTCGCGGGACTTGGGCCAGTCCACGACGCGCCCGCCGGCGACCCAGCGGGACCCGATCACCAGAGCCGGCGCTCCGGGGGTCGACATCGGGCCGATGCCCGCGATCAGGTCGGGCAACGTGTTCGCGGGGTGCGACCCGTCGGCGTCCATCTCGACCAGGATCGTGTAGCCGCGGGCCAGGCCCCACCGGAAGCCCTGGACGTAGGCCGAGCCCAGCCCGAGCTTTCCGGCCCGGTGCATCGTGAATACGCGTGGGTCGCGCGCTGCGAGCTCATCGGCGACATCACCGGTCCCGTCGGGGCTGCCGTCGTCGATGACCAGCAGGTGCGCATCGGGTGCGTTCGAGAAGAGTGCAGCGGCAACCAGCGGGAGGTTCTCGCGTTCGTTGTACGTCGGGACGATGACCAGGGTGCGCGCGTTCATGACGGGTTGGTCTTCTCGGGTAGTCATGCGGGTGGGATCATGTCCCCTGACACGGTGATCGGGCTCGACCCGGAGAGCCAGTGTCCCCCGGACAGGACGTGCCTGCGGACTCCGGTGGGCCAGGATTCCTGCAAACGTCGCAAAAAAGAGCGGGTCCGAACCCGAGAGCGTGCATGAACGGCTAGCGTCATGCCGGCGGGACCGCCAGGGGCGAACCCGCCGGCTGGCGGTCGAGCGGGTCCAATGTTCAAGGTCATGGGGGCGACGTGGTGCGCAATGCGGAAGGCCGCACCCGCCTTCGGCCGACGCAGCCGGCCGCGTCCGGCCCGACCGGCCACGCGTCCGACCGGGCAGGTGCTCCCGGGGCCGTGCACGGTGGACGCTGGCTGGTCCCGGTGGTCGGCGTCGTGGCGTTCGTCGCCCGGCTCTGGCCCGTCCTCGTCGTGGGGACGCTGCGCGGAGTCCACGCGTACGACGACGGCGTGCACCTCGCGATCGCCCAGCGGCTGATCGCGGGTGTGCTCCCGTATCGCGATGAGGTCTTCCTGCACCCGCCCGGGATCGCCGTCCTGCTCGCCCCCGTCGCGGCCCTGGCCGGCCTTGTCGGGGACTCCTGGTCGCTGGCACTGGCCCGGTTGCTGTTCATGACGCTGGGCGCGGTCAACGCGATGCTCATCGCGCGGATCCTGGCGCGGCGCGGGATGGTCGCGGCCGCGATCGGCGGTGGCGCGTATGCGCTGGCCGGCGTCACGGTCGGCACCGAGCACACGGTGTTCCTCGAGACTCCGATCAACCTGGGCCTGCTGCTCGCGCTCGCCGCGATCGCCCGCACCGGGGCGGGGTCGCCGGCCCGGTCGCCCGTGGTCGCGCGGGCGCTGGCGGTCTCGGGAATCGCGCTCGGGCTCGCGGCGACGTTCAAGATCTGGGTGGCGCTCGACGTCGTCGTGCTCGGAGCGTTGGTCGTGGCTCGCTGGGGTCTGCCCGCGGTGGTGCGCTGGCTCGGGTGGTGCCTGGCGGGCGCGGCGCCGGTCCTGCTCCCGTTCGCGGTGCTGGCCCGGGGTCGGATGTGGTTCGACGTGCTCACCGCCCAGAGCAGGCGGCCGCTGCAGGCCAAGGACCTGCTCGAACGGCTCGGCGCCGTCGGGCCCGCAGGCGACGTGCACGTGCCGCGGATCGCACTCACGGTTGGGCTCGTCGCGATACTGCTGCTGGCCTGCGCCGTCGCACCTGCGGTGGTGATGCTCTGGCGCCGGACCGGCCCCGCGGCGTGGCCGGACCCGGTCTGGTGGGGCCTGCTGGCGGGCCTTCAGATGACCGCCCTCGCGATGGCGCCGAGCTTCTACTTCCACTACCTGGCGTTCGTGGCACCCGCGTTGTGCCTGTTGCTCGGAGCGGGAGTCGGGCACCTCGTCGCGGCGGTGCGGGCGCGGGGAGGCCGCACGGCACGAGCCGGCACAGCCGTCATCGTGGCGATGGCGATCAGTGGCGCGATCGCGCTCGCGACGGTGGCACCGCCCCTGCCGACGTCCGGCCGCGTGGACAACGTCGTTCTTGCCGAATTCGCCTCGGCCCATGACTGCCTGTGGGCTCGTAACCCGTCGTATCTGCAGGTCGCGGACGCCACAGCACGCCAGATCGGCCGCCGTTGTCCCGCCACCATGGACCCTGTCGGGGCCTGGCTCGTGCTCAGCGCCGGCGGCACCGTGCCCGGTTCGCGAGCCAGGACCCTGGACGACCTGATTCTCGACGAGCTCGCAGCGAGCGACGGCGCGCTGCTCGCCGTCGGGCACACGAGGCAGGGGCTCGGGTCGAGGTCGCGGACCTACCTCGCGAAGCACTTCGCTCGAGCCGGACGGACCGGGCAGATCGAGATGTGGACGAGGACCAGTTGAACCGCAGGCGAAGGTGTCCCACGGCCGGTGATCGCTCGGCTAGTCTCCGTGCGCGCCTACATCGAGCAAGGGGAACTCCATGGCCATCCGGAATCGTGCGCTTCGCCTGCGTGGATCTCCCGTGACCGGAACGACGACGCGTCGGCCCTCCGCATCGGTTCTTGCTGCGGTTGCGGCTGTGCGGCGCGTGGCGTCCCGCTGGGTCGACTCGCGCCCCGCGCTGTGGGTCGCGTTCGTGGTGGCCCACGGGTGGCTCACGCTCGTCGGGGTGGTGCTGGTGCCACGGCAGGCGTTCTTCGACCTGGTGCTGTATCGCGCCTGGGTCGGGGCGGGACTGCACGGGGGGCCGTGGCCCGTGTTCGATGCCCCCTTCGTGTACCCGGTGGGTGCGCTCGTCCCGATGCTGCTGCCGGCGGTGATCAGCACGACCTCGACCGTCGCCTACGCGCTCGGTTGGTGCGCGCTGGTCTCGTGCCTGGATGCGATCGCTGTCCGCGCGCTCGTGCGCCGGGGTGGCGCGCGCGGGGCGTGGTGGTGGCTCGGGTTCCTCGTGCTGCTGGGACCGGTCGCGATGGGGCGCCTCGATGCCGTTGTCACCCCGGTCATCATCGTCGCGCTCCTTGCGGCTGCTGCCCGACCGCGGGTGGCTGCGGCTGCCCTGACCGTGGCCGCGTGGGTCAAGGTTGCCCCGGGGGTTCTGCTGATTCCGCTGATCCTGATCGTGCGCCGGCCGGTGCGTGAGGTCATCGTGCCCGCCGCGCTCGTCTGCGCAGGGGTCGCCGGCGTGGTGGCCGCCGGTGGCGGGCTACGGAACGTGTCGAGCTTCCTGACCGCGCAGGACTCCCGCGGGCTGCAGGTCGAGGCGGTCGTGGCGAGTCCGTGGACCCTCGCCGCGCTCGGACGCGGCGGCATCTCGATCCTCCTGAACCACAAGCTCTCGACGTGGGAGATCACCGGTCCGGGCACCGCGACCACCGCGCGCGCGCTCGACCTGCTGCTCCCGTTGGCGGTCGCGGGTCTGGCGCTCCTGGTCTGGCGGTCGCGTCACCTGCGGGCGTCCGACCGCCTGCTCTGGGGGTCCCTCGGCGCGCTGATCGTGCTCATCGTCGTGAACAAGGTCGGCTCACCCCAGTACATCGGTTGGCTCGCTCCGCCCGTCGTGGTTGCGCTCGCGCTGGGTGGTGACGGGCCCGAACCCGATGCCAACGGTCCCTCTCGCGCGGCGCTTGCGCG
Organism: Pengzhenrongella sp.; assembly: GCF_036565025.1. Taxonomy (NCBI): domain Bacteria; kingdom Bacillati; phylum Actinomycetota; class Actinomycetes; order Micrococcales; genus Pengzhenrongella; species Pengzhenrongella sp. The sequence continues at coordinate 15,136 of NZ_DATCNW010000096.1, read as the reverse complement.
CGTGGCGGGCGCAGTGTGGGGGATCGCCGCACTCACGCAGGTGGTGTTTCCCTTCGACTATCGCGGGCTCTTGGACGGCCATGTGCTGATCACCGGCACGCTCGTCGCCCGCAACCTCGCTCTCGTCGCGCTTCTTGTGGGCGTCGTCGTCGTCCTCGCGCGTGGCGCCAGGCCCCCGGCAGAGTCCGCGCCGGCGCCCTCAGCGACGCACCGCACCGCGACGGTTCGGCTGCCTTCGTAGGACGAGACAGGCCTCTTGGGTCTCTTGCCGTTGTTCCGCGCAGACTCCGGAGCGCGATCCGCTCACGCACCGGCGGCAGCGATCGCGCGTCCGGCCTGGCGGCCGGAGAAGAGGCACCCGCCGAGGAACGTCCCTTCCAGCGACCGGTAGCCGTGCATGCCGCCGCCGCCGAAGCCGCTCGCCTCGCCGGCGGCGTACAGGCCGGCCACGGGGGCGCCGTCGGACCGCAGGACCTGGCCCGACAGATCGGTCTGCAGACCGCCGAGCGTCTTGCGGGTGATCACATGGAGCCGGACGGCGATCAGCGGTCCGGCCTTCGGGTCCAGGAGCTTGTGCGGGGCCGCCGTGCGCGCGATCCGGTCGCCGCGGTACCGGCGGGCGTTGTGGATCGCGCTGACCTGCCCGTCCTTCGTGAACGGGTTGTCCAGCTGCCGATCCCGGGCAACGACCTCGCGCCGGATGTCCTCGACGTCCAGCAGCGGCCGGTCGGTCAGGGCGTTCATGCCCGCGACGAGCTCGTCGAGGCCGGCCGCGACCACGAAGTCCGCACCGCGGCGCAGGAACGCCTCGACCGGGGCCGGGGCGCCGGGTCGGATCCGGCCCAGGGTCGCCAGCACGGACCTGTTCGTCAGGTCCGGGTTCTGCTCGGAGCCGGAGAGGGCGAACTCCTTCTCGATGATCTTCTGGGTGAGCACGAACCAGCTGTGGTCGTGGCCGGTGCTGCGCAGGTGCGCGAGCGTGCCGAGGGTGTCGAAGCCCGGGTAGAGCGGCCCCGGCAGGCGCCTGCCGGTCGCGTCGAACCACAGGGCCGACGGGCCCGGCAGGATGCGGATGCCGTGGTCGCGCCAGATCGGGTTCCAGTTCTTGACCCCCTCGACGTAGTGCCACATCCGGTCCGGGTTGATCACGCGTCCGCCGGCGTCCTGAGCGATCTGCAGCATCCTGCCGTCCACGTGGGCGGGCACGCCGGTGATCATGTGCGCCGGCGGGCGTCCGAGGCGGGCCGGCCAGTTCCGCCGGATCAGGTCGTGGTTGGCTCCGATCCCCCCGGAGGTGACGAGCACGGCCGGCGCGGTCAGGTCGAACTCGCGGACCACAGCGCGCGTGGACGCGACGCCACGGGCCACGGTGCTGGGCTCCAGGACCGCGCCCCGGACGCCGGTGACCGCGCCGCCGGTGACGATCAGCTCGTCGACGCGATGCCGGAAGGCGAAGGTCACCCGTCCGCTGTCGGCAGCCTCGCGTACCCGGCGCACGAATGGTTCGAGGACGCCCGGCCCGGTGCCCCAAGTGACGTGGAACCGCGGGACGGAGTTTCCGTGGCCGATCGCGCCGTAGCCGCCGCGCTCGGCCCAGCCGACCAGCGGGAAGAACCGCACGCCCTGGGCGTGCAACCAGGGTCGCTTCTCCCCGGCGGCGAAGTCGAGATAGGCCTCGGCCCACCTGCGGGGCCAGGCGTCCTCGGGCCGGTCGAAACTGGCCGTACCCATCCAGTCCGCAAGGGCCAGCTCCCGGGAGTCCTTGATCCCCATCCGGCGCTGCTCGGGCGAGTCGACGAGGAACAGCCCACCGAAGGACCAGAACGCCTGCCCGCCGAGACTCGCCGCCGGCTCCTGGTCCAGCAGGAGCACCCGGCGTCCCGCGTCGGCGAGCTCCGCGGTGGCGACCAGGCCGGCCAGGCCCGCTCCGACCACGATGACGTCTGCGTCCATCGGGTCAGCCTTACCCCGCGGCCATCGAATCCGCACCTCGGACCTCGGCTGGGCCCACCAGATCGAGGGCTGCCGCCGACTCCACGAGCGGGCTGTCCACCGTGCCGGTACGACGCCGGATGGTCCGCTTGCTCCGGATCGATCTGAAAATGTGGACCAGGACGGCGAGCAGCAGCACCGAGAGCAGCACGTAGCTGACGTTCGACACATAGGTCGCGATGACCTCGCCCAGCGCCCACCCCCCGATGACCGCCAGGGTCGCCCAGGCCACGCCCCCGATCGCGTTCCAGACGAGAAACGTCCGGTATCTGACGCCGGCAATCCCCGCCACGCCCGGAACCATGGCGCGAAACAGCGCCGTGAAGCGCCCCAGGAAGACGGCGGCGCCCCCGTGCTTGAGCAGGAAGGACTCGCTGGCTGCCCATCGTCGAGCCCCGACCAGGCGACCCAGCCGGCTGCCCTGGAGCACCCGGCCGTAGCGTCGCCCGACGGCGTACCCGGTGTTGTCACCCAGCACGGCGCCGGCGATGCCGAGCGCGAGCACCCCGGCGACGTCGACCTCCCCCTTGCTGGCCAGCACGCCGGCGAAGACGAGGATCGTCTCGCCGGGTATCACGAAGCCGAGCAGCACGGCCGCTTCGAGGAAGGGCAGCACGAAGACGGCGACATAGATCGCCCACAACGGAACGCCTGCCAGCAGGCTGTCGATCCAGCTCGTCATCTTGCGCTCCCGTGAGCCTGCTCGTCGTCGTCCGGTTGTCGTCCGCCCCAGCCTGCCGGTCAGATCGACCCGGCGCGTCCTCCCTGGGCCTGACTCCGCCTACGCCGTTCGCGGTACTGGTGGGGTGGGTGCTAGGGCGTCGTCCAGGAGCGAAGGGCGGCCGCGAGCACCGGGACGTCGACCAGTTCGCCGCGAGCGATGGCCATGATCGTCTCGAAGGGGGAGTCGCCGACGAGGCGAACGGTGCGGCCGTTCAACTCGTAGCAAGTGACGACGCCGAACCAGCCGAGCCGTTTGTTTCCGTCCACGAGCGCGTGGTTGCCCACGAGCGAGAGCAGCAGCGCGGCGGCCTTCTCGTCCAGCGTCGGATAGGCGTCCCGCCCGAATACCGTGGCGCGCGGGCGGGCGAGCGCCGACTCCAGCAGCCCGTAGTCCCGGACCTCGGGCGCGTGCCCCAGGAACAGCTCCGCCGCGACGAGGAGGTCCTCGAGCTCGAGATAGTCAGGGCTCACCCCTGCGCCAGCCGGTCCAGGAGCTCGGAGTCCCGGTCCATGATCTTCGCGAAGATCTCGTCACGGCGGCGGTTGCGCTCGGACGTGTACCGCTCGATCGCCTCGGCAGCGACGGCCTGCATCGAGCGATTCTCGCGCTCGGCAGTGACTCGAAGGGCTTCGGATTGAGCGTCGGTGAGACGGAGCGTCATGGCCATGGGCCGATGATACCAAGGTGCTACCACGTGGGGGAGCGACCGTGACGTGTGCCGACCGCTTGGAGTGCGGCGTGACGTATGTCTCGAACACGGTCGGCACCTGGCCGGGGGCCGGCCGGAGAACGCGGGTTTTTCTTCCCCCCGGGGAAAAGCAAAAGCCCCAGGTCGATGACCTGGGACTTCGATGGTGGGCGATACTGGGATCGAACCAGTGACCTCTTCCGTGTCAGGGAAGCGCGCTACCGCTGCGCCAATCGCCCATGCTGCACTACATCATGCGAGGTGGAGACGGGATTCGAACCCGTGTGCACGGCTTTGCAGGCCGCTGCCTCGCCTCTCGGCCACTCCACCGTGTTGCTCGTATCTCTCGAGCCCGAGGCCGACCTAAGTCGAGCCACCGAGCGGATGACGGGATTCGAACCCGCGACCCTCACCTTGGCAAGGTGATGCTCTACCACTGAGCCACATCCGCACAACCTCGAGGACCGAATCCGTTTCCGGCTCCGGTCCGCAGGGCGTGTTGCAGACTTTAGCCCAGGGAATCCAGATGCGTCCAACTGAGCCTGAACGCAGGGTGTCCTGGGCGTGGGCGAGGTGCTCCGGCCGCCTGGGTACGGTTGCGAAATGCCGCCCGACTCTGTCCCTCCGGCTCGCGGCGACGTCGCGGGCGCCGCCTGGTTCGCGGGCGTGCGTGCCCGCGGGGCGGTCGAGTGCGTGGATCTGGAGGTCGAGCCCGAGCGCGTGGCGGCCGGTGGGTTCTGGGCCGTCGTCGGCGATTTCGACGGCCCAGTGCGCGCCTGGCGGTTCTCCGACGTCTCCCGCGACGTCCCCCGGGCGAGCCCGCCGACGTCGCGGAGCGAGGCGAGCGCGCCGACGTCCGCGCCGACGCACTGGCGCGGACCGCCGTCGTCGTCGTGGTCGACGTCGCTCGACCGGGACGCCTACGTCCGCGCGGTCCAGTCGGTCCGCGAGGACATCCGGGCCGGTCGGGTCTACCAGGCGAACATCTGCCGCGTCCTGGCGGCGCCGCTGGTGAGCCCGGGCCCGGACGACGAGCCGGACGCCCACGCGTTGGCCCGCGTGCTGGCCGCGGGCAACCCGGCACCGTATGCGGGTGGCGTGCACGTCCCGGCCGCGTCCGGCCTCCCGCCGGTGTGGGTGGTCACGGCCTCGCCGGAGCTGTTCCTGCGGCTCGACGGCGACCTGCTCACGTCCGCGCCGATCAAGGGCACCGGGGTCACCGCCGACGTCATGGGCGAGAAGGACCGCGCCGAGAACGTGATGATCACCGACCTGGTGCGCAACGACCTCCAGCGGGTCTGCGTGCCCGGAACGGTCGAGGTCACCTCGCTGCTCGGGGTCGAGCAGCATCCAGGGCTCTTCCATCTCGTCTCGGTCGTCCAGGGCCGTCTCGAGCCCGACGTCGCGGCCGCTCCGGACCGGTGGGCCCGGGTGCTCGCCGCGACCTACCCGCCCGGGTCCGTCTCCGGCGCCCCGAAGAGCTCGGCGCTGCAGGTGATCCGCGAGCTGGAGACGGCGCCGCGCGGGCCGTACTGCGGCGTCGTCGGCTGGATCGACGCCGACGCCGGTAGCGCCGAGCTCGCGGTGGGCATCCGCACCTTCTGGTGGACGGCGGACGACGACGCCGACCGCGGCCGCCCGACCGCCGGCACCCTGCGGTTCGGCACCGGCGCGGGCATCACGTGGGGGAGTGATCCGGCGGCGGAGTGGGAGGAGACCGAGCTCAAGGCGCGCCGCCTGATCTCGCTCGCCTCGACGCACGCCTGATCTGGGCCAGACTGTGGACATGGGCACAGTGATCTGGTCAGAGGGCAAGCTTCGGGGCGAGGACGAACCGGTGGCGACCGCGGTCGACCACGGCTTGACGGTCGGTGACGGCGCGTTCGAGACGTGCGCGGTGATCGACGGGCACGCGTTCGCGCTCAGCCGGCACCTGCGCCGGCTCAAGCGGTCGGCGACCGGGCTCGGCCTGCCCGCACCCGACGAGGACGAGATCAAGGCCGGCATCGACGCGGTGCTCGCCGCGGGTGGACCCGAGCTCGGCCGGGTGCGGATCACGCTGACCGCCGGTCCCGGGCCGCTCGGTTCGAACCGGTCCGCGCCGGGCACCGGGCGCCCGACGATCCTGGTGCTCGCGGGTCCCGGAGCCCGCCCGGAGACGGCACGTGCGGCCCGCGTGCCGTGGGTACGCAACGAGCGCTCGGCGGTCGCGGGGCTCAAGACGACGTCGTACGCCGAGAACGTCGTGGCGTACGCCTACGCGGTCGAGCACGGGGCCGACGAGGCCCTGTTCGCGAACACGATCGGTGAGCTGTGCGAAGGCACCGGCTCCAACGTCTTCGTCGAGCGCGGCGGCGAGCTCGTCACCCCGACGCTCGCGAGCGGCTGCCTCGCGGGGATCACCCGCGAGCTGATCCTCGAATGGGCTCTCGAGGCAGGCCTGCCGGTGCGCGAGGCGCGCGCCGGGGAGCTGCCGTTCACGGTGCTCGACGAGGTCGGTGCCGGCGGGGCGCGCCTTTCACTCAGCTCGAGCGTGCGCAACGTGGTGCCAGTGGTGAACCTGGACGGCGTCGACGTGCCCGCGGGCCCGATCAGCCTCGCCGCGCAGCGGCTGTTCCAGGCCAAGACGAACGAGAACCTCGACCCGTAGACGACAGCGCCTCGACCGGCAGACGCAACGAGAGCCTCGACCCGCAGGGTCGAGGCTCTCGTTGGAGGACTGGGCTCAGGCGGTGAGCAGCGCCGCGATCAGGCGGCTGATCTCCGGGTCCATTCGCGTGCTCTCGGTGCCGAACGGTACGAGCTGCTGCGTGGTCGCGACGAACCGTTCGACGGGTTCGGCGGGTGCGGCCAGCAGGGCGTCGCCCTCGACGCCACTGAGCGAGATGAGTACGTAGGTCGGGTCGTCGTCGCGCCAGACGCGGACGTCGCCGGTGCCGGCGGGTGCCGCCTGCGTGGCGACGAGACCCTGGGCGAGCAGCTCGCGGCCCACGAGCCACGTCGACATCGAGTGCGGGCCGGTGAAGACCGCGCGCACGGTGTACGGATCGGCGGCCCGGAAGCCGAGCTCAGCGGTCACGCCGAGGACGGTTGCGTCGGACAGCACGAGCTGCATTGTGACGACCTCGACGACATCGAAAGGGCGGGGTGCCATCTCATCGCCTCCTTTTCGAGTGATCGCAGTATATAGAGACCGGCAGTCAACACAGTACAAATATGGTGATAGAGTCACCCGTTCGAGTGATCGCAGTCTAAGTGACCAAGGTCGGCGAGCGCGCGGCACGGGGTACAGATTCACCCGCTCAACCGAGCGGGTGTTTGGACTCAGTTCGGTAAATCGCTGTTGGTTCGCTAACATCCACCCAAGACGTCCTGCACAGCGAGAAGTTCGCTACGCCTGACGGGCGATTGGCTCAGTGGTAGAGCGCCTCGTTCACACCGAGGAGGTCACTGGTTCGAACCCAGTATCGCCCACCATCCCCGCCCCCAGTCATCACCCGATGGGGTGCTGGGGACAACGGTGCCCGCGTCGCAACGGATTCGAAATGGACTTTTCGGACAATTAGCGCAGGTCACGTGCGCCGACCGTGGCGGGCGCTGAGATAACGCGCAAACAAACAACGAAATCCGCATCACCCGAACGGCCCTCCGCTCGCGCCTCGGTAGCATCGTCGTGCGCCCGGAGCGGGCGCGCGACGACCGCAAGGAGCCCCACTGTGTCTGCCCCGTCCGCAGAGCTCGTGTCCCTCACCGTCGACGGCGCCCCCGTCACCGTCGAGGACGGCACGACGGGCACGGACCTGTACGCCGGGCGGCGCGAGGTCGTCGTCGTGCGGGTGGACGGCGAGCTGCGCGACCTGCACCTGCCGGTACCCCCGGGCGCGGTGGTCGAGGCCGTGACGATCGACTCACCGGACGGCCTCGCGGTGCTGCGCCACTCGGCGGCGCACGTGCTCGCCCAGGCGGTCCAGCAGCTGCACCCGGCCGCGAAGCTGGGCATCGGCCCGCCGATCACCGACGGCTTCTACTACGACTTCGACGTCGAGATCCCGTTCACCCCCGAGGACCTCAAGGCGCTCGAGAAGGTCATGCAGCGGATCGTCAAGGACGGTCAGACCTTCCGGCGCTGGGACGTCACCGAGGACCAGGCGCGCGCCGAGCTCGCAGCCGAGCCGTACAAGCTCGAGCTGATCGGCCTCAAGGGCACCGGCGCGGCCAGCAGCGCGGAGGACGACGCCTCGAGCGTCGAGGTCGGGCTCGGCGGCCTGAGCATCTATCAGAACCTCAAGCGCGACGGGGCGGTCGTCTGGCAGGACCTGTGCCGCGGGCCGCACCTGCCGAGCACCAAGCTGATCGCGAACGGCTTCCAGCTCACCCGCACGGCCGCCGCCTACTGGCGCGGGTCGGAGAAGAACCCGCAGCTCCAGCGGGTCTACGGCACCGCGTGGCCCACCAAGGACGAGCTGAAGACCCACCTCGAACGGCTCGCCGAGGCCGAGCGCCGCGACCACCGCAAGATCGGCGCGGAGCTCGACCTGTTCTCCTTCCCGGAGATCCTCGGCTCGGGGCTGCCGGTCTTCCACCCCAAGGGCGGCATCATCCGCAAGGAGATGGAGGACTTCTCCCGCCAGCGCCACGTCGAGGCCGGGTACTCCTTCGTCAACACCCCGCACATCACCAAGGCGCACCTGTACGAGGTCTCCGGACACCTGGACTGGTACCGCGACGGCATGTTCCCCCCGATGCACGTCGACGAGGAGCTGGGCGACGACGGCACCGTGCGCAAGCCGGGCCAGGACTACTACCTCAAGCCGATGAACTGCCCGATGCACAACCTCATCTACGCCTCCCGCGGCCGGTCCTACCGTGACCTGCCGATGCGGCTGTTCGAGTTCGGGACCGTGTACCGGTACGAGAAGTCGGGCGTGATCCACGGGCTGACCCGCGTGCGGGGGCTGACCCAGGACGACGCCCACATCTACGCCGCGCGCGACCAGATGAAGGCAGAGCTCACCACCACGCTCCAGTTCGTGCTGGACCTGCTGGCGGACTACGGGCTGACCGACTTCTACCTCGAGCTCTCGACCCGCAACCCGGAGAAGTCGGTCGGCACCGACGAAATCTGGGCGGACGCGACGCGGACCCTCGAGGAGGTCGCCACGGCGTCGGGGCTCGACCTGGTGCCCGATCCCGAGGGCGCGGCGTTCTACGGCCCGAAGATCTCCGTGCAGGCGCGGGACGCCATCGGGCGCACCTGGCAGATGTCCACGATCCAGCTGGACTTCAACCTGCCCGAGCTGTTCGACCTGGAGTACACGGCGAGCGACGGCACGCGGCAGCGCCCGGTGATGATCCACCGCGCCCTGTTCGGCTCGGTCGAGCGGTTCTTCGCCCTGCTCACCGAGCACTACGCGGGGGCGTTCCCGGCGTGGCTCTCGCCCGTGCAGGTGCTCGCGGTGCCGGTCGCCGAGCCGTTCAACGAGTACCTGGGCGACGTCGTCGCTCGGCTACGGGCGCACGGGATCCGCGCCGACCTGGACGTCAGCGAGGACCGGTTCGGCAAGAAGATCCGCACCGCGAGCACGCAGAAGATCCCGTTCGTGCTGATCGCCGGGGGCGAGGACGTCGAGGCCGGCGCCGTCTCGTTCCGCTACCGCGACGGGCGGCAGGAGAACGGGGTGCCGGTCGACGAGGCGATCGAGCGGATCCTCGCCGCCGTGCGCGACCGCGTTCAGGTCTGAGCCGCGGTGAACGATGCCCAGGTGGGTGACCCGGCCCAGGAGAGCGCAGCGGGGCATCCCGGCGAGCCCGACGGGTTCGAGCGCCTGTGGACCCCACACCGGATGATCTACATCGGCGGGCAGGACAAGCCGGTCGGCGCGGCGGCAGGGGACGGGTGCCCGTTCTGCCGCGCGCCGACGCTCGACGACGTCACCGGACTGATCGTGGCGCGCGGGCCGAGCGCCTACGTCGTGCTCAACCTCTACCCGTACAACCCCGGCCACCTGCTCGTGGTCCCGTACCGGCACGTCGCGGACTACACGGACCTCACGGCGCAGGAGACGGCCGACGTCGCCGAGCTCACCGCGACCGCGATGCGGGTCATGCGCGAGGTCTCCGGGCCGCACGGCTTCAACCTGGGCATGAACCAGGGGTCGGTCGCGGGCGCCGGCATCGCCGCGCACCTGCACCAGCACGTCGTGCCGCGCTGGACCGGGGACTCCAACTTCCTGCCGGTGGTGGGCCAGACCAAGGCCATGCCCCAGCTGCTCGGCGACACCCGTGACCGCCTCGCGGCGGCTTGGCCGGCCACCGGGCCGGCAACGAGAGGATGATCTAGTCGTGCTGAAATCTCTGCGAGGCGTGCTGACCAAGGTCATCACGCCGCTCGCCGACCTGCTCCTGCGGCGCGGGGTCTCGCCCGACGCGGTCACGATCACGGGCGCGGCCGTCGTCGTCGCCGCCGCGCTGTGGCTGTTCCCGACCGGTCACCTGCTCGCCGGGTCCATCGTCACCGGGGTGTTCGTGATGACCGACGCGATCGACGGGACGATGGCCCGCCGGTCGGGGAAGTCGGGCCCCTGGGGAGCCTTCCTCGACTCGACGCTGGACCGGGTCGCCGACGCCGCGATCTTCGCCGGGCTGGTGCTCTGGTTCGCCGGGACCGGCGACGACCGGCTCACGATGGCCCTCGCGCTCGCGTGCCTCGTGCTCGGTTCGCTCGTCCCGTACGCGCGGGCACGCGCCGAGGGTCTGGGCATGACCGCGACCGTCGGCGTCGCCGAACGGGCCGACCGCCTGCTCGCGGTGCTGCTCGCGACGCTGCTGGTCGGCGCCGGGCTGCCGCTCGCCGTGCTCACAGTCACCCTCGCGCTGCTCGCCGTGGCGAGCGCCGTGACGATCGTGCAGCGGATGGCGACCGTGCGCAGGCAGGCGGAGGTCTCCGCGTGAACACCGGACGACTGTTCGCGCTCGCCTGGCGGGCGGCGGGCCGCCTTCCCGAGCCCGTCCTGCGGGCCGCGGCGAACCTCGGGGCCGACGTCGCCTGGCTGCGCAGGGGTGCGGGGATCCGCCAGCTCGAACGGAACCTGGCTCGGGTCCGTCCCGAGGCGTCGAGGCGCGAGCTGCGGAGGCTCTCGCATGCCGGCATGCGGTCCTACCTGCGGTACTACCGCGAGGCGTTCGCGCTGCCGTCGTACACCCCGGAGCAGATCGCGGCACGGGCGCGCATGGTGGGCGACGAGCCGCTCCGGGCCGAGCTCGCCGCCGGGCGCACGGTGCTGATGGCCCTGGGCCACCAAGGGAACTGGGACCTCGCGGGGGCGTACGCGACCGCGCACCTGGGCCCGGTCACGTCGGTCGTGGAGAAGCTCGAGCCGCAGGCGCTGTTCGAGGAGTTCCTGGCGTTCCGCGAGGGCCTGGGGATGACGATCATCCCCCTGGACACTTCCGGAGGCGACGTCTTCCGCCAGCTCGTGCGCGTCGCGCGGGGAGGGCCCACGCTGCTGCCCCTGATCGGCGACCGGGATCTGACCGCGCACGGGATCGAGGTCGACCTCTTCGGCGAACGGGCCCGCGTCGCCGCGGGGCCGGCTGCGCTGGCGGTCGCGACCGGCGCGATGCTGATCTCCACGGTCGTCTACTACGAGCGGCTCACCGGCGCCCGACGTCGCGCTGCGGGCTCGCCCTGGGGGATCGTGCTCGAGTTCGGGGCAGCTCTGCCGGTGCCGGCTGACCTGCCGCGCAACGAGCAGCTGACCGCGCTCACCCAGGCGTGGGTCACCGCCGTCGGCGCGGGCATCGATGCGCATCCGCAGGACTGGCACATGCTGCAGAAGGTCTTCGTCGCGGACCTCGATCCGGCGCGTGACGCCGCGATCGTCTCCCCGCCGGCCGCCGATTCCGCCGAAGCGGGCGTCGCCGAGACCGAGGCGTCCGGGTGACGCCGACCACCGAGCTGCGGCCGCTGCGGATCGGCATCGTCTGCCCGTATTCGTTCGACGTGCCCGGCGGCGTGCAGTTCCACGTGCGCGACCTCGCGGAGGCGATGATCGCCCGTGGCCACACCGTCTCGGTGCTCGCGCCCGCCGACGACGACACCCCGGTCCCGGCGTACCTGACGCCCGCCGGCCGCTCGATCCCGGTGCGGTACAACGGCGCGGTCGCGCGGATGACGTTCGGGCCGTTGACCGCGGCACGCGTGCGGCGCTGGCTCGTGGCCGGGGAGTTCGACATCCTGCACCTGCACGAACCGATCACCCCGAGCCTCGGGATGCTCGCGCTGTGGATCGCGGAGGGGCCGATCGTCGCGACGTTCCACACGGCTCTGATCCGCTCGCGCCCGTTGCAGATGACCTACCCGCTCGTGCGGCAGAGCATGACGAAGATCTCCGCCCGGATCGCGGTGTCCGAGGACGCCCGCCGCACGCTCGTGGAGCACATGGGCGGCGACGCCGTCGTGATCCCGAACGGGGTCTACGTGGACGAGTTCACCAGCGCCATACCCGATCCGCGCTGGACCGGCACGCCGCAGGCGCCGACGATCGCGTTCCTCGGCCGGCTCGACGAGCCGCGCAAGGGCCTGCCCGTGCTGCTCGGAGCAGTCTCCGAGGTGCTGCGATCCCTGCCGGGAGCGCGCTTCCTGGTGGCGGGCACGGGGGAGACGGGGCCGGACGACGTGCGTGAGCTGCTCGGTGACGACGCCCGGGCCGTGGAGTTCCTCGGCTCGATCTCGGACAAGGAGAAGGCAAGCCTGCTGCGGTCGGTGGACGTGTACTGCGCGCCGCAGGTGGCCGGCGAGAGCTTCGGCATCGTGCTGGTCGAGGCAATGAGTGCCGGGGCCGCGGTGGTTGCGAGCGACCTGGGCGCGTTCACCCGCGTGCTCGACGGCGGCGCGGCCGGCACGCTGTTCCGCCGGGGTGACACCGGCGATCTGGCCGCCACCCTGGTCCGTGTCCTGGGCGACCCCGAGCTGCGCGCCGCGACCGTCGCGCACGGCGCGAAGATCGTGCGCCGGTACGACTGGTCCGCGGTGACGAGCGAGGTCCTCACGGTCTACGAGATGGTGCTCGGCGCCGGTGGCGACGAGGGCCTGGCGCCCGTGAGCGAGGACCCGTCCTCGCTGCGTGGTGCGCTCGGCCGGCTTGTGCGCGGCGACCGGGGAGGTGCGTCATGAGCTGGTGGGACTGGGAGGAGATGGTCCTGTTCGCCGCCACGGTCCTGCTGGTGATCGGCTGGGCGGTCTGGGTCGAGGCGTCGCGCCTCGACCGGCTGCACCGCAAGGTCGCCGCGTCGCAGTCCGTGCTCGACCGGCAGCTCGTGCGGCGGGCGACGGTCGCGGCGGAGATCGCGTCGTCGGGCGTGCTGGACCCGGTGAGCTCGGTGCTCATCGGCGAGGCGGCGTTCGCGGCCCTCGAGGTGAGCGGCCGGGGCACGGACGCGCTCGCGCCGCAGATCCCCGACCTGACCGAGCTGATCCGGCAGACCAGCGGGGCGTCGTCGGGCACGGGCATGAACGCGCGCGGGCAGGTCGGCGTCGGCGGGGGTCGTGCGGCGGTCCGCGGCGGGGGACGCGCGCCGGCCGAGCCGGACCGCGGGCTCGTCGAGAGCGAGCTCTCCTCGACCATGCGGGCGGCGCTGGAGGATCCCGCGGAGGTCGCCACCGTGCGCGAGGAGCCCGGTGGCGCCGAGCTCATCGATGCCCTGGCCGCCGCCTGGTACCGGGTGCAACTCGCGCGGCGGTTCCACAACGAGGCCGTCGCGCAGACGCAGCGGGTGCGGCGCAAGCGAGTGATCCGGCTCCTGCGGCTCGCGGGACGCGCGCCGGACCTGCAACCCCTCGAGTTCGACGACGCGTGGCCCGAGGCGCTCGGCCGGCCGGGCGCCTGAGACCGCCTGTCCGCCGGTCTACGATGGACCATCGGCCGGGGGTCGCCGCCGCGCGGTCCCGAGGCCTCCCGAATGTCTCCCGATTCCTCTGTGAGGTCCGCAGTGTCCAGCGAGAACAGCCAGAACTCCGTCGTCGAGCACGTTGCGTCCGGCGCCGTCGGCACCGCGAAGGTCAAGCGCGGCATGGCTGAGATGCTCAAGGGCGGCGTCATCATGGACGTTGTCACGCCCGCACAGGCGCGGATCGCCGAGGATGCCGGAGCGGTCGCCGTCATGGCGCTCGAGCGGGTCCCGGCCGACATTCGCGCGCAGGGTGGCGTGGCGCGGATGAGCGACCCCGACCTGATCGACGGCATCATCAACGAGGTGTCCATCCCGGTGATGGCCAAGGCCCGGATCGGCCACTTCGTCGAGGCGCAGGTGCTCCAGGAGCTCGGCGTCGACTACATCGACGAGTCCGAGGTGCTGACCCCCGCGGACTACGCGCACCACATCGACAAGTGGGCCTTCACGGTCCCGTTCGTGTGCGGCGCGACCAACCTCGGCGAGGCGCTGCGCCGGATCACCGAGGGCGCGGCCATGATCCGCTCCAAGGGTGAGGCCGGCACCGGCGACGTCTCGAACGCCACGACCCACATGCGCACCCTGCGCGACCAGATCCGCCGGCTCACCTCGCTGCCCGAGGACGAGCTGTACCTGGCCGCGAAGGAGCTCGGCGCGCCGTACGAGCTCGTCAAGGAGGTCGCCGTCGCCGGCAAGCTTCCCGTCGTGCTGTTCGTCGCGGGCGGCATCGCCACCCCGGCGGACGCCGCGATGATGATGCAGCTCGGCGCCGAAGGCGTGTTCGTCGGCTCGGGCATCTTCAAGGCCGGCAACCCGGAGCAGCGTGCCGCCGCGATCGTCAAGGCGACCACGTTCTTCGACGACCCGAGCGTCGTCGCGAAGGTCTCGCGCGGGCTCGGCGAGGCCATGGTCGGCATCAACGTCGACGACATCCCGGAGCCGCACCGGCTCGCCGAGCGCGGTTGGTGACGGACGCGGTTGGTACGGACGGGGGCCGGCCGGCTGGTCGGTCCCCGGGTGTCGGCGCGTCGGCGACGCCCGTGGACGACGGCGCGGCGCACGGTCCAGTGCATCGGCTGGGCCCGGAGTGGGCCCTCGGGTCCGACGGCGTGCGATTCCGGCGCGCGGCCCGCGTGATCCTGCTCGACGAGCGAGATCGCGTGCTGCTGCTGCACGGCTGCGACGTCGACCAGCGCGAGCGGTCCTGGTGGTTCACGGTCGGCGGCGGGATCGACGCGGGGGAGACCCCGCGCGACGCCGCGATCCGGGAGCTGTTCGAGGAGACGGGTATCGAGCTCGCGCCGTCCGCCCTCGTCGGGCCGGTGTTCTCGCGGAGCGCGGTGTTCGACTTCTTCCGGGAGAGCTGCCGGCAGGAGGAGGTCTTCTTCGTCGGTCGCTACGCCGCGCGGGTCGGACGGCGCTCTGTGGGCGAGGACGGATCGTTACGCGAGGACGAGGCCGGGGCCGGCGGCGGTTCGGTGGCCGACGGCGGCGTCGGGTCGAACGGGTCTGCTTCCGCGGCAGGAACCGAGACGGACTTCGAGTTCAGCCGGGACGGCTGGACGCAGATCGAGATCGACACCATCGACGAGCTCCGGTGGTGGGACCTCGACGCGCTCGCCGTCGTCGACGAGGAGGTCTTCCCCGAGGGCCTGCACGACCACGTGCGCGGACTCCTCGGAGGCTGGGACGGCGTGACGCGAACCCTCGGTCGCTGACGCGCGTGGTGGACCAGCCCGTCGGTCCGCCACCGCCGCGAACCCCACCCCTCACCCTCACCC
>NZ_DATCNW010000095.1:0-21119 GCF_036565025.1 Pengzhenrongella sp. | reverse complement strand
AGCTGGGCACGCGGCCGCTGCGCACGGCGAAAGCCACCGACACGTGGGTGCTGGCCGGGCCGGCCGAGGAGGTGCTTGAGCCCTCCCTCACGCTGCACGGGTTTCGCTACGCCGAGGTCCGCGGGGTGCCCGACCTGCGTGCCGAGGACATCGAGCTCGTCGTCGTCGGCACCGACCTGCGCCGCACGGGCTGGTTCTCCTCCTCGCACGCGTTGCTGGACCAGTTGCACGAGAACGTGGTGTGGAGCACCCGCGGCAACTTCGTCGACCTGCCGACCGACTGCCCGCAGCGCGACGAGCGCCTGGGCTGGACCGGCGACACCCAGATCTTCGGACCGACGGCCACCTTCCTCTACGACACCACGGGCCTGCTGTGCTCCTGGCTGACCGACCTGGCGGCCGAGCAGCTCCCCGACGGCGCCGTGCCGCACGTGATCCCCGACGTGAACCGGAATTCGCTGTCCAGCACGCCTGCGGCCGCGTGGGGCGACGCCGCGACGATCGTGCCGTGGACCCTGTACCAGCGAACCGGAGATCTGGAGGTCCTCGAGCGCCAGCTGCCGAGCATGCGCGCCTGGGTGGACCGGATCGCCACGCTCGCCGGCCCGGATCGGCTCTGGATCGGCGGGTTCCAGTACGGCGACTGGCTCGACCCGACAGCGCCGCCCGAGGACCCCTTCGGCGCCAAGGTCGACCCCGACGTCGTGGCAACCGCCCACCTCGCGCGCTCGTCCTGGATCTTGGCCGAGTCCGCCCGCCTGCTGGGGCACGACGACGAGGCCGAGAAGTACCGAATCCTGAACCAGGAGGTGCGCGCCGCCTTCGCTCACGCCTTCGTGACGCCCGCGGGCCGCGTGCTGTCCGACGCGCAGACGGTCTACGCGCTTGCGATCGCCTGGGACCTGCTGCCGCACGAGCACCAGCGGCAGGCGGCCGGGCGGCGGCTGGCCGACCTGGTGCGCGCCGCCGGGTTCCGCATCGCCACCGGGTTCGTCGGCACTCCGCTGGTCTGCGACGCCCTCACCGCGACCGGCCAACTCGACGTTGCCTACCGGCTGCTGCTGCAGACGCAGTGCCCGTCCTGGCTCTACCCGGTCACGATGGGGGCGACGACGATCTGGGAGCGCTGGGACAGCATGCGGCCGGACGGCAGCATCAACCCCGGCGAGATGACGTCCTTCAACCACTACGCGCTCGGGGCCGTCGCCGACTGGTTGCACCGCACAGTCGCGGGGCTGGCACCGGCCGCACCTGGCTACCGCGCTCTCGTCGTGCGTCCGCAACCGACCGCCGAGCTCACGCGGGCCGCAGCGCGGCACCTCAGCCCGTACGGAGAGGCGTCCGTGGCGTGGGAGCGAGCCGATGGGCGGCTGCACCTGACCGTGCACGTGCCCGTGGGTGCCACAGCCGAGGTGTACGTCCCTGGCTCGCCAGCGCCTGAGCGTGTCGGACACGGAGAGCACCGCTGGGACGTCCCGGACCCGTGCGCCGCCCAGGTCCTCGCCGGAAGCTCAATCCCCAACTGATCGACGAGTGGCCTACCCCACCGCACAAACCGCACTTCGCCCGACCGTTCTCTCGGCCGGCACGAGCCCGAGAGAGAGCGATCTTCCATGACGCACCACGACCACCTCGACGCCACCCTGACCGCCGACGTGCGAGCCGACCTGCTCGCACGCGAGATGACCACGGTAGAGAAGTGCTACCAGCTCACGGCGGTCCCTCCGTGGTGGCTGTCCCTCGGTGATGGTTCCGATCCAGAGGGCGTCGAGGGCCTGCTCGCGAAGGCCCCGGGCCACGTGTGCAACTTCGCCGTCGACGACCCTGCCCGCCTGGCCGAGATCGTCGGACGCATCCAGCGCACAGTCGTGGAGCGGACCCGGTTGCACGTGCCGATCCTCTTCCACGCCGAGGCGCTCAACGGATTCATGGCAGGCGGACACGTCGTCTTCCCGACCGGGATCGGCCTCGCCGCCACCTGGAGCGCCGACCTGGTCCAGGAGATGGCCGACGTCATTCGTCGACAGATGCGCCGCACCGGGGTGCTTCAGGCCCTCTCGCCCAACATGGACGTCGCGCTCGATCCGCGATGGGGTCGGGTGCACGAGACGTACGGGGAGGACCCCTACCTGTGCGCCGCACTCGCCGTCGCGTACACGCGAGGCCTACAGGGCGACGACCTCACCAACGGAGTCATCGCGACTGCCAAGCACTTCGTCGGGTACGGGCTGCCGCAAGGAGGAATCAACCTCTCCGCCGTCGAGGCAGGCGCCCGCACGGTCCGCGATCTGTTCGCCTTTCCGTTCGAGGCGGCCATCCAGATGGCCGGACTGCGATCGGTGATGAACTCCTACGCCGACCTCGACGGAGTGCCGGTCGGCGCGTCGCGGGAGATCCTCACCGACCTGCTGCGCGGCACCCTCGGTTTCGAGGGCTTCGTGTCCTCCGACTACACGACGCTCGACCACTTCATCGACCGCCAGCACGTTGCTCGCGACCGCGCCGAGGCCGGCCGGCTCGCCATCACGGCCGGGCTCGACGTCGAGAACCCGATGCCCTTCGGGTACGGGGACGTGCTGGCCGGCGAGGTCGAGCGCGGCGCGGTGGACCGCGAGCACCTTGAGATCTCCGTCCGGCGCGTGCTGCGAGCCAAGTTCGAGCTCGGGCTGTTCGAGAACCCCTACCCGACCGAGAGCATCGACATCCGCGCGGTCGCGCAGGAGGGACGGGACCTGTCCGCCGAGCTGGCGCACCGGTCGGTCGTCCTCGCACGCAACACCGGGATCCTGCCCCTGGCCTCGGGCGGTCTGGACGTCGCGGTCATCGGTCCGCACGCGGACGCCGTCGGGCTGCAGTTCCCGACCTACACGTTCCCGGCCTTCCGCGAGATGACGCTGTTCATGTCCTCCGGTGGGCTGGGCAACATGGTGGGCGTCGATCCCGGGATGGCCCACTGGAACAGCAGCGCCTTTCCGCCGATGACTACCGAGGCGTTGGTCCGCGACCGTCAGGGCGCGACGTCCCTCGTCGACGCCGTCGGCAGGTACGCCCGCAGCGTCGTCACGGCGCCCGGGTGCACCTTGACCACTGATCTCGGGAAGGAGGAGCTGGACCGGGCCGTGTCCGAGGCTCGGGCAGCAGACGTCGTGGTGCTTGCACTGGGCGGCGCGAGCCTGTGGTTCGCCGGCGAGCGGACCGAGGGCGAGGGCAGCGACACCGCCGACATCGCGCTCCCCGCCTCGCAGGTACGCCTCGCCGAGGCAGTGGCGGCCACGGGCACCCCGGTGGTGGTGGTCCTCGTCCAAGGGCGCGCCTACACACTCCCCGAGGTGGTGCGCGACGCTCCGGCGCTGCTGATCTCCTCCTACGGCGGCCCGTCCGGCCCACAGGCGGTCGCCGACGTGCTCTTCGGAGTCACCAACCCCTGCGGCAAGCTGCCGTACAGCGTGCCTCGGCATGGGGGACAGGTGCCGGTGTACCACCACCAGAAGGCCGGGTCCGGCTACCGCATGTCGCTGCCCCCCGGCGTGGACCGGCACTACCTCGACATGCCCGCCACCCCGCTCTACCCGTTCGGGCACGGCCTCAGCTACACCACCTTCTCGCTGTCGGACCTCGACGTGGACCCGGAGATCGACATGGACGGCACTGCGACGGTGTCCGCCACGGTGACGAACACGGGGGAGCGGGCAGGGGCCACCGTCGTCCAGCTCTACCTACGGGTGAACACCTCGGGCGTGACCCGGCCCGCGCAGCAGCTGGGCGGGTTCGCTCGCGTCGAGCTGGCGCCCGCGGCGTCGAAGCGCATCACGTTCCGCATCGCAGCGACCCAGCTGGGGTACACGAACCTGGCGCGGGACTTCGCAGTGGAGCCGGCTCGGATCGACGTGTTCGTCGGCTTGGACGCGCATGACCGGCAGCTCGAGGGTGCGTTCCAGGTGGTGGGCGAGCCGCGGATCCTCACCAGCGCCGAACGCTCCTTCCTCTCGGAAGTTGTCGTGTCCGAGACGGCCCTGACCGATGTCTGAGCAACCCGGGGATCCCGAGATGACCACGTCGAGCGGGTCGACGACGCCGATCGTCCCCGGCTTCTACCCGGACCCGACCGTGTGCCGCGTCGGCGGCGACTACTACCTCGCGCACTCCAGCTTCGAGTACTTCCCGGGCGTGCCGGTCTGGCACAGCCGCGACCTGTTGCGCTGGACGCAGATCGGGCACGTCATGACGCGCCGCATCCAGTTCGCGCGCGGCGACGGGCGGGCCTCGACCGGGATCTACGCGGGGACGCTGCGGCACCACGCCGGCCGGTTCTGGTACGTCACGACGAACGTCAGTGACTACGACGCCGGTCAGCTGATCGTCCAGGCAGACGACCCCGCTGGGCCCTGGGGCGACCCGGTACACGTGCCCCGAGGCGATCGCGATGCACGCCGAGCGGTTCCGCCCCCAGGGTGGACACCACGAGGGTGCGTGGTCCGAGCTCACGGAGATCGACACGTCGATTGCCGACTACGTCTGGCTGCCTTTCCGGTTCGAGGGAGAACGCGCCGTGCTCGACTGGCACAACGAGTGGCGCATCGAGGACTACGAATGAGCACCACGACGATGCTGGAGGGCTCGTTCGACGTGGTCAGCCCCCGCGGGTCGTGCCCGTGCGGTGCGATCGTTCCTGTCGACGCGGTCGTGCACCCCGCCACGAGAAGATGAGAGCCAGCCTGAGCACGCCCGACTTCTTGACGGCGGGTGGACCGGCACCTACGCTCCTCGTAGAACGTTGCACGGATTAGCCGGCGACGACCCTCCGGGGGCAGCCGCGCGGCCGCTCAGCGGTCGCGGTGATCGAGAGGACGACCCCCGGTGAACGAGCTCCCTACCGGCACGCGCACGTGGCACGACCACTACCTGGCTGTCCAGGATCGCGTGCAGGCGCTCCTGGCGGAGCTGACCCTTGAGGAGAAGGTGGCCCAGCTGGGCAGCCGGTGGGTCTTCGACCAGGTGTGGGAGGCCGCGGATGACAAGGTCGAGGTCGATCACCGCGTGGCGCCCGTCGCCGTGCTCGCGAACGCCGACTGGCGCGCCGGTCTGGAGCACGCGAGCCGTCATGGTCTCGGTCAGCTGACCCGCGTTTACGGTGGCTTCCCGGTCACTCCTGCCGAGGGCGCCGCCGCGCTCGTCGCCCGGCAGCACGTGGTGATGGGGGCGCCCTGGCTCGGCATCTCGGCCGTCGTGCACGAGGAGTGCCTGACCCCGGCCGGGGACGTGGAGCTGATCGTCGGCGCCTCCGCGGCCGATCTGCCGCTGCGCGCCTCCGTGCGGATCACGGGCGCGACGCGGAGCGTGGGCAGCGACCGTCGGCTCGAGACGCCGGTCGACGTCGTCCTCCTCGCCGGGGTCCCGTCGTGAGCGCGTCGGTCGCACGGAGCCGGAGCCTCCGACTCGGAGTTCTCGGCGCCGCTCGGATCCTCCCCGGCGCGGTCCTCTCGCCGGCTGCCGACGTGCCCGACGTCGTGGTGACCGCCATCGCTGCGCGCGATCGGGAGCGTGCGACGGCCCTGGCCGCCGAGCACGGTATCGATCGAGTGCACGACGACTACGACGCGCTGCTCGCGGACCCGGAGATCGACGCCGTCTATGTCCCCACGCCGGCCTCGTTGCACGGTCGATGGATCCGCCGAGCGATCGAGGCAGGCAAGCACGTTCTGGTGGAGAAGCCGTTCACGGCCAACGGCGACGAAGCCGCGGAGATCGCCTCGATCGCCGCGACGTCCGGGCTCGTCGTGATGGAGGCGATGCACTCCCAGCACCATCCGTCGTGGGCCCAGATCCGCGCGCTGTTGGACGAAGGTGCGATCGGTGACCCCGTCTCGGTCGAGGCGACCTTCCTCGTCGACATCCGGGATCGCGACGACATCCGGTGGCGCGAGGAGCTCGGCGGCGGCGCGCTCATGGACCTGGGGGTCTATCCGCTCCGCTTCGTCCAGGCGATGTTCGGGAACCCCGAGGTGCGGTCCGCGACCGCGCTCGAGGAGAACGGGGTGGACGCATCGATGTCGGTGCGGCTCGAGCTGCCGGGCGGTCTGGAAGGCACAGTTCGCGCGAGCATGGTGCACCCCGAGCCCGAGGCGCGAGCACGCGTCGTCGGGACGCGCGGCACGCTGATCGCGGTGTGGCCGTACATCCCGCACCGAGGGGGCGCGATCTTTGTGGAGCGTGACGGCGAGCAACGCGAGGAGAGCGTCGACCCGACATCGAGCTACACCTGGATGCTGCGCGCCTTCACCCGCGCGGTGCTCTACGGGGGCCCGGTCGTCACCGACGCCCCTGCGGCGGTCACGACGATGCGTGCCATCGATGCGGCCTACACCGCGGCCGGGATGTCACCGCGGAGGCCGACGGCTGATTGACGTCACCGGCGGTTCTTCGACGAAACCAGTCGGAGACTCGCTTGACGTGCGGAATTGTTCACCAAATCAACTATTCTGATAGCGCGACCGGTCAACTGACGACGCCGGGGCGACCAAAGCTCCCCAAAGTCGTCGAGGACCACTAATGACAACCACAATCTCCCACACCGGCCACGCGCTCTCGCGTAAGAGCCGCCTGATCTATGTGATCGTTCTCGGCCTGCTCGTCGGGCTGGGGCCATTCACGATCGATCTCTATCTGCCGGCATTTCCGGCCGTCCAGGCCGACCTCGGCGCGAGCGCGTCGGCGGTGCAGGTCACCCTGACCGCGACGATGATCGGGTTCGGCGTGGGTCAGCTCATCGTCGGACCGTGGAGCGACATGGTCGGTCGGCGGCGTCCGCTCCTCTTGGCGACCGCGCTGCACGTCGGAGCGAGCCTGGGGGTGGCCCTCGCGCCCGACATCGGGTGGATCGTCGTGTTCCGGGTGCTGCAGGGCGTCGGAGCAGCGGGTGGCGGCGTGGTCGCGACGGCGGTCGTTCGCGACCTTTTCGAGGGCAGGCCGCTTATCCGGATGTTTGCGCGGCTCGCCCTGGTCACCGGGGTCGCGCCGGTCGTTGCGCCGGTGATCGGGTCTCAGCTTCTTCGCTTTCTCGACTGGCGAGGACTCTTCGTCGTCGTGGCCTGCTACGGCGTGGTTGTCCTCGTCCTCGCGTTCGCGATGATCACCGAGACGTTGCCGGCCGAGCGGCGCCAGGGGCGAGGGGGCCGGACCACCGCGGCACGGCTCCGATCGCTGTTCGCCGATCGCGCCTTCATTGGTGTCGCGCTCATCGGTGGGCTGTTGGTCGCCGGCGTCTTCTGCTATCTGTCGTCCTCTCCGTTCCTGTTTCAGGAGCTCTACGGGCTCGACGCCCAGCAGTACGGGATGTTGGGCGCGATCAATGCCATCGTTTTCGTCGTCGGTTCGCAGTCCGCCTCGCGGATCATCCACCTTTTACCACCGCAGTGGCTGCTCGCCGTGACGCTGCCGCTTCTTGCGCTTGCCGGATATTCGATCATTCTTTGCGTCGCGCTCGGTCTTGGACTGACGGCGATCCTCGCAGTGACGTCCGTCTTCTTCCTCGGCGCGGGCATGAGTGTTCCGTGCCTGCAGGTACTCGGCCTTGCCCACCACGCAGACGAAGCGGGGACGGCCGCAGCGGTGCTCGGCGCGACGAACTTTGCGGTCGCCGGGATCGCCGCGCCGATCGTCGGCGCTATCGGGCTCGAGTCGGCTGCGCCGATGGGCCTCGTCATGGGGACCGCGTTGACGATCGCTACCGGCATCCTCTGGACGATGATCCGGCCACGGACGGTGCGGTCGATCTACTGAACGCTCCCGGACGGGGCTCGTGTAGCGACGAATGTAGCCATCGCACGCCGAACGCCGAGTTCAATGCGGTTCACACGGGTTCGGGGTGGGGGAGTGGCCGCACAGATCGACGCAGACGAATCTGTACGGACTGGCTGCCGTGATCTGGTGGACTGGGGTTCGGCATTGTGAAGCGTCAGATCCAGCCGAGGGTCTCGTGGGACCACGTCTTGCTGTCGGCATCACCTGAGAGCGCCGGGTCAATCAGGGATGTTGCGAGGTCGCTGGCGAGGTTGACCGTGCGGTACTCGGCGCAGTAGAGCACCGACTTGCTGAGCTTGGCGTATCCGGCTCCCCACGAGGGCGGCACAGTGAAGTGGTCGAACGGCGCCATCTGGCGTCGGCGTGTTTCGGTGGCAACCGCGATGCGGAGTGCGGTGCCGTCGATGTCTTGGGTGGCCGCGAATACGACGAGGTCCACTAGATCCTTCTCGCGGCTGGATGCGCGCTCGCTGTACTCCGTCATCGTGGCGCAGACCTTGTCGGCGATCTGGTCGACGACGGGGTAGAGGCGGTACCGGTGACTGACGAGTCGTGGCAGGTCGAGTGTGGTGGCCGGGTCGGTGGTCGTGACTTCTCCGGTGACGCCCACGCCAACGGCGAGGTCGACCTGAAGCGAGCCCTTCGCGCGGAGCCCGACGAAGGTGTTGAACTTCACCCGGTATCCCTCGGTGTAGGGCTGGGTGTCGTTCCCGATCGAGTCGGTGTGGCTGAGGTACTCGAACCGGAAGTGGTCCTCGAGGTCGATCGCCGCCAGGCGGATCAGGTCATCGAGGGCCCGTGTGAGGGTGAAGCCCTGGCGGTACAGGTCGATATCGCGGGTCGACCGTGTCGACGGCACCCGGGCGAGAATGCCCGTGCCGCCTTTCAGTACCCACTCGGAGCCGTCACCCTCCGAGAACACTCGGCTGAGGAAGCGGTTGAAGTATTCAAGTTGAATCCGCTTGTTGACGTCGAGGGACGGATCGGCTGTTGCTGCCTTCTTCGCGGCGTCCTTGATTGCGTTCTCGACGCCGGCCGCGGTGGGGTAGGGCTCGCGCTCAGTCATCTGCGACCGCCCTCTGCGCTTCTCGAATGGCGGCGAGCGTCTCTGGCTTGAGCGCGATGCTGTCGCCCAGCGACTTCCCCCAAGCCCGGCTGAGCTCCTTCATCGCATCGCTAGTGGCGAACTGCGCGGAGATCCTCTTGGCGATCTCGTCGAAGCCCGCGCTCTTGATCAGGGTGGCTCGCACGGACTCCATGGTCGCGTTGAGCCCGGCAACCTGCGGAGACAAGGCGTCTTGGAGCGTCGCGGCGACCGACTCCTGCATCGAGTGCAGAGCCTTCTGCATTTCGGGCGTCAGCATGAGCCGACTGAGGTCTGCCTTGCTGAGGTTGCCGAAGTACTTCGCGGCCACGCGTGAGCCCAGCGAGGTGTCTGCGGCGATCCGACGTGCGACGGTATCCGGGTCGATGCCAGCGATCTCCAGCAGCCGGCTCAGTAGGGCGGGCCCATCGCTCTTCGTGAACCCGTTGCGGTCGGCTAGCGGAGCGAGGAGCGTTCGAAGTCGACCAACGTCAAGGTTGCGCTTGAGCGAGGCGTCGCGAAGTGCGTCCGCGACGAGGCTGAGGTCGCCGACTTCCCCGACGAGGTCGCAGATGGTGCGCTCCATCGTCATCGCAGGCAGGCCCTCGACAAGGGTGACGTCATGCGGGTCGAGGACGCGCTGGCGATAGTGGATCTCTGGCCGTTGAGTCTGGCGGCGCGTTGGGGAGACGAACTCGTGCCGGTCGCTCCACAGGTCGCCGATGTCGTGGAGTCGCGCAGCGGATGCGCCGGCGACGACGACCCCGTTTGCGCGGTCCTTGATCCGCTCCTCGCCCAGCTTCTTGGGGTCCGTGCTCAGCCAGGCCGCACGCAGGTCGTCGAACTGGTCGCCCGGAGCGCCGGCGTCCATGTAGACGCCATGGGCAAGCCGCTTGACGTGTCCGGTTTCGGCGAGCCGCGACAGATCGAGTCGGGTGATGCCGTGCATGCTGGCTTGAGCCGACGTCACCATGCCCCACTGGTAGGCGGTGACCTCGGCGAGCACGCGGAGGGCTTCCTTCGACTTCATACTTGGAGTGTATCGCTGGGCGGGATACATTCCAAGTACCCAGCGCCGAGACATGGATCAGCCGTGTGGAGTTGTGCGCTTGTCGTCGAGGCTGGACGGCTCAGGATGCTGGTTTGGGTGGGGTGTCGATGAGTTGGTTCATGGCGGCCATGTGCCCGGATCGGATGGGTGCGATGGGGTGGCGGTAGATCTCGGCGGTGACGCTCACCGACCGGTGTCCGAGGGTGTCGGAGATGTCCTCGATCGGCACGCCGGCGGCGGAGAGCAGGCTGGCGGCGGCGTGGCGGAGCATGTGGGGGTGCAGGTGGGCGATGTCGGCGTTCTTGGCCATCCGGGTGTAGGCCCGCCGGACGTTGGACGGGTCCAGCGGGGTGCCGACCTCGGTGGTGAACACGAGGTCGTGGGTGTTCTGCCAGGCGCTTCCGGCGGAGTCGGCGTCTGCCTGTTGCATCGCGCGCTGTGCGCGCAGGGCGGCGACGACCGGGGGAGGGATCTCCAGGGTTCGTTTGCTGGTGGCTGTCTTGGGTGGCACGAGCACGAGCTCGCCCTGCGGGGTGCGGCGCAGGCTCGCCGCGACGGTGATGGTCGGCCGGTCGCCGTCGAGCTCCACGTGCTCCCAGGCGAGGGCGGAGGCTTCCCCGGGGCGCAGCCCGAGGAGCAGGCACAGGATGAGCATGTTGACCAGCCGCTCACCCTCGGCGGCCTCGAGGAGTCGCTTGGCTTGGGTGACGGTGAGGCCGAATCGTTCGGCCTTGGGTCCGCGGCGGGTCTGGACCGGTTCGGCGACGTTGCGGATCACGAGGTCGCGGAGTATCGCGAACCGCAGCGCCCGGCGGGTCAGGTTAAGGGCGTGGCGCATGGACGACGCGGCCATACCCTTCTCTTCGAGCGTGTCGAGCATCGCTTCGACCTGGTCGGACTTGAGCTCGAGGAGTCGGAGGTCGCCGAGTATCGGGGTGACGTTCAGGTGCAGCATCCGTTCGTAGTTGGACCGGGTGTTCTCCGTCAGGTCGCCCGGCAGGCCGCGCTCGAGGAACGCGTCGACGAGCTGGGCGAATGTCATGGCGCGGGTGGTGACGTCGACCCCCGCTTCGTGCTTGTCCCGCAGCTCCATCAGCTTGATGCGGACTTCGGCGCGTGTGCGGCCGGAGACCTTGGGTCGGCGGCGCTGCCCGGTGTGGTCGGTGCCGAGGTCGAGCTGACCGATCCAGCGGTCCCGTCGCTCGTCGAAATACAAGGTCCCGTCCCCGCGGTCCCTTCGCATTCTGGTCATGGCCTGCCCTTTCCGGATGGCTGTCACGGATTTGTTAAGGGGTCACCTGGTGGAGGCCCTTTAGGGAGCCTAGGCACCCACAAAAAGAGGTGGACAAGTTTGGACGCGTATGGACAACAATGGACGGCTGACCTGCGAAAACATCATGTTGGAAGGCTCGCTTGAGCGTCAAAAATACTTCGCTTCGTCAGCGGGTCAGCACCGCAGAGAACCCGATCGAATCATTACCTTCTCGTTCCACGCGGGGACCAGACCGAGAAGCGCGATCCCTCGCCGAAGCCGGCGAACCACGGCCGCAGGTGCCCGAACGCCTCCGCCGCCCGGCGGGCTGGGTATGCCGAAGATGGCATCCCGGTCACTGGTTCCACTGCTCGAGCCAGGCGGACTCTTCCTCTTGCTTGGCTCGGTGTAGCTCCGGGTTGGCCGCTTCGAGCCGGACGTCTGGTCCGCCCGGTGCGTAGAAGTTTCCTGCGCCCTTCGCTGCCTCGTGTGCGCCGACTTCGAGGTAGCAGTGCCCGACGCCGTCGAAGTCCACGTGGGTGCTCGGCCGGCCGAGGTACGCGGCAACGCCAGCGGCGACGGTGATCGCCTGACCGCGGGCGAAGACGGCGGCCTTGGGCAGCGGCCTGCCGTCGGGCAGCGGCGCCATCGCCGAGTCTCCGAGCGCCCAGACGCCGGGGGTGGTCTCGGACACGGCCAGGGTGCGGGGGTCGACCGGGATCCATCCTCCGCTGAAGGACTCGACATTCCGGATTGCCGCGGGCGGTCGATGCGGCGGCACGACGAGGGCGAACGTGAAGTCTGTTAGGCCCTGGTCGTTGAAGGACACGTGGGTGTCGTGCAAGGCCGTTAGCGCCCGGTTGAAGTGGGCGCCGATGCCCCGGGTACCCAGCAGGTCGACGATCGCGGCACCGAGCGTGGGCCCGGCGATCGGCATGGGTTGCGGTTCGGGGGTGTAGACGTCAATCTCGACGTCGTCGCGCACGCCGGCCTCGCGGAGCAGGTCGTCGGCAAGCAATGCCGCCTCCCACGGCGAGGCGGGGCACCGGTAGGGCGTCGACGCGACGACGACGACGAGCCGGCCGGACCGGAGTGCCTGCAGCCGGTCGTGGGCCGCAGTTGCCCCAGCCGGAGTGTTGAACTCACCGACTGTTCCCTGGTCCAGGGCGTGGCGCAGGCCAGGGATCGCGTCGAGGTCGAGCTCGGCGCCGAGCGCGATGACGAGAGCGTCGTAGGGGCGGGTGCCGGTCGAGGTTCGCACCTGGTGGCGGTCAAGGTCGATCTCCAAGACAATGCCGTTGACCAGCTCGACCCCGGGCAGGGAGCCGGCGCTCGGTGTCGCGACGACGTCACCGGCTGAGCGCCACCCGCGCAAGACCCACAGCAAGGACAGTCCCTGGACGTGGCTGCCGGTGCGGTCGACGACGGTCACGGTGTCCTGGTCGGTCAGCTGCGGGCGCAGCGCCGCGGCGACGCTGAGGCCGCCGACGCCGCCGCCGAGGATGAGCACCCGCTTGCCACCGGAGCTCTTGGGGGTGGTGTCGTGATCAGACATTGATGACCTTTCCCGCCCAGGTGGTCCATTCGGCGAGCTCGACCATCGAGGACCGGTGCGCGCCGTCGAGGAGGCGGTCGTCCGAGAGTCCGCGGGCGTTCATGCAGGTGCCGCAGCACCCCAGGGCGACCCCGCGGTCGGCCAGGGCGGATGCTTGCTTGCCCGTGTTGTAGTACCCGTTGGGCACCTTCTGCCCCGCTGCGGCGGCGGCGACGGAGTCGCCGAAGAAAAAGACCTTCACCTCGTTGCCCCCGGCGACCACCTGAGCGGCCCAGCGAAGCGCGTTGTACACGCGCTCGGACCCGTACGGCGGGTCGTGCAGAACAAACAGCAACCGTTCCACCGCTCCTCCAAAGATCATTGGATTACTCGTAGTTGGACGGTAGGCTCTGACTCAGGTTCGTGTCCAGTACCGGTCTTGGGGAGGGGTGGCGATGAGTCGCAGGCAGGCGAAGGACGCCGTGTTCGAACAGTTCGCCCGTGTGGGTAAGGCGCTGTCCAGCCCCAAGCGGGTGGAGCTGCTGGACCTGATCGCCCAGGGTGAACGGTCCGTGGACGCGCTGGCTCGCACGGCGAACCTGAATGTGACGACGGCGTCGGCGCACCTGCAAGCCCTCAAGGGGGCCCGAATGGTGGCCACGCGACGGGTCGGGACCAAGGTGTTCTACCGGTTGGCGGGGTGCGACGTCGCCGAGCTGTACCTGCAGATCCAACGGGTCGCCGAGAACCACCTGCCCGACCTCGGCGCCGCCCGGGCGGACTTCCTCGGCCCGGTCGACACCCAGGAGGTCGGGCGCGAGGAGCTCTGGCGCCGCATGCGCGTCGGAGACGTCACCGTGATCGACGTCCGCCCCGACGAGGAGTACGTCGGCGGGCACCTGCCCGGAGCGGTCTCGCTCCCGCTCGACCAGCTCGCGGCCCGGCTCGCCGAGCTACCGGCCGGCATCGACGTCGTCGCCTACTGCCGAGGCCCGTACTGCGTGCTGTCCTACGACGCGGTGCGTCTGCTGCACGAGCACGGGAGAACGGCCCGCCGGCTAGCCGACGGAATCCTCGAGTGGGCGGCCGCCGAGCTACCCATCGAATCCGCGGACGTCGCATGAACGACGTCGCACCAGAATTCATGTCCACCGAACTCGAACATCCTTGGCAGGCATCGGCGATGACGACTGACCAGACCCAGTACCTTTCGATGGCGGCGCGACCGGCGGGCCTCGACGGTCCGATCTACCTCGATCACAATGCGACCACCCCGGTCGACCCCCGCGTGCTCGAGGCGATGCTCCCGTACCTGCGCACGCATTTCGGCAACCCGTCCAGCGACCACCCGTTCGCCTCGTCGCCGCGAGCCGCCGTCGCCCAGGCCAGGGTTCAGGTCGGCGCGCTGATCGGCGCGCGGGCGGAGGAAATCACGTTCATGGGCAGCGGCTCCGAGGCCGACGCGACGGCGATCCGCGGCGTGGTCACCGCGGTGCTGACGACGGGCGTTCAGCGGCCGCACCTCATCACTCAGGCCACCGAGCACCCGGCCGTCCTGGCCGCCTGCCAGTACGCGGAGCGGTTCCACGGGGCCGAGGTGACCGTCCTGGCGGTCGGTCGAGACGGACTGCTCGACCCCGACGTCCTCGCCTCGGCAATCCGCCCGACGACGGTTCTGGTCTCGGTCATGCACGCCAACAACGAGACCGGCGTCATCCAGCCGATCCGCGACCTGGCCGCGATCGCGCATGCCCACGGAGCACTGTTCCACACCGACGCCGCACAAAGCGTCGGCAAGATCCCCGTCGACGTCACCGACCTCGGAGTGGACCTCCTCACGCTCGTCGGACACAAGATGTACGCCCCCAAGGGCATCGCCGCCCTGTTCATCCGCGCCGGCACAGCGGTGGCACCGCTCATCGGCGGCGGCGGCCAGGAACACGGCCGGCGCGCCGGGACGGAGAACGTCCCCTACCTCGTCGCTCTCGGCGCCGCCGCTGCCATCGCCGCCAGCGAGCTCGCGATGGGAGCGAGCGACCGACTCTCCGACCTGCGGGACGGACTCGAGCAGCAGCTCGTGGCCCACCTGCCCGGGCGGGTCCACCTGAACGGGAACCGGAACCACCGGCTGCCGCAGACCCTCAACGTCAGCATCGACGGCGTGGCCGGTCACGCGATCCTGGCAGCCTGCGTCGAGGTTGCCGCGTCCACCGGCTCCGCCTGCCACGCCGGAATTCACTCCGCGTCGCCCGTCCTGCTGGCTATGGGCCTGCCGCCTGAGCGCGGTATCTCGGCGCTGCGCCTGACCCTTGGGCGCTGGAACACCCGGGAGGACATCGTCCGGGCCGCCGGCGCACTGGCCCGCGCGGTTCGCGCCGCCAGCCCGATCCCACCGATGCCGCCCACGGGCTGAACACGCGGGCGGTCGCGGCGTAGCGTCAGCAGAGGGAGGGGCCATGAGCGGAACAGCGGCCATCGACGCACTACTCGACGCTGCCCGTCAGGGCCTCGATCGCGTGCAGCCGGTGGGCCTGGTGGCCGAGATTGCCGCCGGCGCCCTGGTCGTGGACATCCGTCCCGTCGAGCAGCGCCAACGCGACGGCGATCTACCCGACGCGCTCGTCATCGACAGGAACGTGCTCGAGTGGCGACTGGACCCGACCAGCGCGCACCACGTCCCCGAGATGACCGACGCCGGGCGCCGTGTCGTCATCGTCTGCAACCAGGGCTATAGCTCTAGTCTGGCGGCCGCGACGCTCCGCCAGCTCGGCCTGACGCGCGCCACGGACCTCGTCGGCGGATTCCAGGCATGGGATCGGTTCGTCAAAACCCGGCGGGTGAGTCGCGATATCATCGAGCAATGACGATGAATCAGGTGCTCCTCGACAGCACCGCCGAGGCCACGGTCGAGGGACCACACGTGCTGTCCGCCGCGGCCTGCATGTTCCGCAGCCTCGGCGATCCAGGTCGCCTCGCGATCTTGCGACAGCTCGCCATCGGTGAGCACAACGTCAAGGACCTGACAATCCACCTCGGCCTGGCGCAGTCCACCGTCTCCGCGCACCTCGCGTGCCTGCGCGACTGCGGCCTGGTCACCTACAGACCGCAGGGGCGCTCGACGATGTGGTCGCTGGCCGCGAGCCGCGAGATCCTCGGTGTCTTTGCCGCCGCCGAACAGCTTCTGGCGGCGACCGGAGAGGTCGTCACGCTGTGCCCCACCTACGGCGAGGCGGCCAACCAGTGAGTACCCACCTGCCCGGGCCGCCCTCGGTGCTCTCGTCGCACGATCGCCAACGGCTCGGCCGCCGAGCCCGGCTGCTCGCCGGAGCCAGCGTCGGCTACAACGTCATCGAGGGCGCGATCGCGATCACCGCGGGTGTGGCCGCGGGGTCCGTCGCGCTCGTCGGGTTCGGACTCGACTCGGTTGTCGAGGTTTCCAGCGGACTCATCATCCTGTGGCAGTTCAAGCACCGCCTGCCGGAAAGCAGGGAGCGCCAAGCCCTGCGGCTGATGGCCTGGTCGTTCTTCGCCCTTGCGGCCTACGTCGGCGTCGAGTCCGTCCGAGCGCTCCTCGGTGGCGTCGAGCCGGACCCCTCACCGATCGGGATCGGACTCGCGGTCGCGTCGCTGGTCATCATGCCGTTCCTGTCGTGGGCGCAGCGGCGTACGGGGAGGGCTCTCAGCTCCAGCGCGGTGGTCGCCGACTCCACTCAGACCCTCCTGTGCACCTATCTTTCCGCGGTCCTCCTGGTCGGGCTCGTCCTGAACGCGACCCTTGGCTGGGACTGGGCCGACCCGATCGCCGGCCTCGTCATCGCCGCCGTGGCCGTCAGAGAAGGACGTGAGGCGTGGCGCGGCGAGGCCTGCAACTGCGTGCCCGGCGGGCTTGGCGCCGACGACGCCGACGACTGCAGCTGCGCGGACGGGTGCACTGACGCCTGCTGCACGGCTGACGAAGCCACCAACGCAGGCCACGAATCCATCGAGCTGAGCGTCGCGCCGAAGCCGAGACGCTGAACCCTTCGAAGCCACCGCGACGACACCATTCGCTGGTGGAGCCGGTGGGGATCCCGCAGGCCGTGGCCAATTCGGTGCGGTGGGGCGCCCTCGCGATCTTGGCGGTCGCGCCGCGGTGGTGTGCAGCCTCCAGGAATAGATTCCGATCGCCGGGAACTTGTTGAGCTACCACCTGAAGGTGCCGCGCGAGGCGGGCGTCGCCTGCCTAGTTGCCTCGTGAACGGTCGCGTCCGAAGCGGCGACCCGCACCCGCGACCGTATGCGGGCTGCGCCGCTGGCCGAGGGTCAACTGGCGCCTACCTACCTGCACGCTCTCGCGGATGAGGGCTATGGTGTAAGCATTATCCGGGAAGGACGTACATTGCTTATAGCTCAGCTGTGGGTGGATCTCGCTGAGCGGGGGATCGGCGCGGTGTTGCCCGATGCGCATCATGTGGTCCTTTCTGGTCCTTGCCCGCCGACGACCTGGGCGCTGCACGTCTCGAAGCGTCCGCTGCGACCTGCTCGGCTGCACGAACTCGTCGAAGGCGTGCGTCGGTCAGCTGCCGGCGAACGCCTCCTGGTGATCACGGCGGCCGCTTCCGCGTCCACTGTGCAGGCGGCCGCGGTCGCGGGGGTCTCGGTGCTGGTCGCTCCGAGCGAGGTTCACCGGGCGACCACGGGTGTGCTGATCCTGCCAGGCGGGCAACGGCTGGACCTGACGAGCCCGGATCCGACCGTCCGACGGCTGCGGCCGGGGCGGCCGGCGTGGGCGACCTACGCGATCTTGACCTACCTGTTGGACGCCCCCGCGCCCCAGGGTGAGCTCGCGAAACGGGCCGGGGTGTCCCAGGCGCGCGTGTCTCAGGTGCTGTCCGGTGCGCGGGAATGGGTGTCGAACACCGGGTCGCTGTGGCGGGTGAGCGACTGGGACGGTTTGGCCCGGTGGATCGGCGCCACGGCACCGTCTGCCGGGGACCTCGCCTCGACGTGGCTGGGTCTGGACTCCCCGACAGTCCTGGGTGCCTCCATCGCGAAGACATTGGGGGAGCGGGGGGTGCGATACGCGCTGTCCGGTGACGTCGCGGGCGACTACCTCGCGCCGTGGGCGCACCCGACCCGCGCGGTGATTTACACCGAACGCGGCTTCGACCTTGGCGAGCTCGGGCTGACCCCCGCGCCGGCCGACCAGGCGAACTTGGAAGTCCTCATCCCGGTCGACCCGTACGTGCTTCGCGACACGACGTCCGCACCGGGCAGTCCGGTCCTGGCCTCGCCGTGGCGGGTGTGGCTCGATGCGCGCCGCGTCGGGAACCTCGACGCGGCGAGCGCAGTTCTGGACTTTCTGCGCGACCGGGCGCGGGTCGCGCGATGACGCCGCCCGAGGGCTCGCTCATCGTGAGATCGACCCACTGCGCCGGGGATGCGGCGTGGCTCGCGGTCGCGGACGTCGTCGAGCTCGCGGAGCGGTTGGACGTTGTCTACCGCTTCGTGGGCGGAACAGTGTCACCTTGCTCGTCCATCACCATGGTGTCGCCCACCTCGTGCCACCGCGGGAGACCGCCGACGCCGACGTCGGCGTGCCTTTCGAGGTCTGCGGCGACGTCCGACTGCTGCCCGCGCTGACGGCCACCGGGCATGAGCGCACGGCCGGGAACAGGTTCGAGCGGTCAGTCGGCGACCGGCGTCTGGTCATCGACATCCTCGCCCGCTCCTACACCGGGACCCTAACGCAGAGGAACAGCCTTTCGTCCGTCAGGTTTTGTGACGAGGTTGAACAGGCGTCCCCGTCAAAATGGTGACGTCGTGTTACGGTTTTGACATGGCTGGTTGGGATGAAGTCTGGGAGATCGCAGCCGACCAGCACGGGTACGTGACCGTGGAGCAAGCCGGAAATGCTGGCATCAACTACGAGGCGTTGAAGCAGGCTGCGTGGCGTGGACGCGTCGAACGGCCCGCCCGTGGCATTTACCGGCTCCCAACCGTGCCAGCGACCGCCCACGACCTCGAGGCTCTCGCTGTCCTATGGACCGGTGACGCCGCGGCAGCCCTGTCCCACGACTCCGCTCTAGCGGCGTACGACCTCGGTGACATCAATCCCGACAAGTACCACGTGACCGTTCCTGCCGCGCGGCGTATCCGCAAAGCCGGGGGCGACGGGTACGTCATCCACCATCAGGACCTGCGCCCCGAGCAGGTCACATGGTGGGAAGGCATTCGTACCGTGACACCGCTGACAGCGATCGAACAGACCCTCGTCTCAGGTGTGCCGACATACCTGCTCCGGCAAGCGATCACCGCGGCATACAAGCAAGCGCGAATCCGTGACGCGGACCGCCGGCGCCTCACGGCGCAGCTGACCCGAAAGGCCTCATGACCCGGTCCCCGTTCAACGAAGCGATCAGCCGGCTGAAACCCAAAGACACCGAACCACGCTCAGCCCGTGTCCTCGACGGCTGGGTTGCGCAAGCTCAACAGAGGATCGGTGGGAACGCCGACGGTGGCCGGCTCGGGTGGCTCATCGCATCCACCGTCGTCGTCGCAGCCCTGCAACGCGCTGTCGACGAGAGCGGGCCGCTGTTCCTCCTGAAAGGTGGAACCCTCTTGCAGCACCGTCTTGGCTTGGACGCACGCGCCACGAGCGACGTTGACGGTCTCGTCCGTGGTGACCTGACCCGGTTCCTGGCCGTCCTTGACGGCGTCATCAAGGAACCATGGGGTCCTTTGACCATTGAACGCGGCCCGGTGAAAGTCATCAGGACTCCTGACCGCGTCACGAAGCCGATGCGCTTTGACGTGAGGGTCCGGGTCGGCCCGACGATCTGGCGCAAGGTCAAGGTCGAGGTCGCGTCCGACGAGGGCGGTGCAGGAGACACCGCTGAGGTTGTCACGCCTCCTTCGCTCGCAGCGTTCGGGCTCCCGAGCCCCGACTCCCTCGCGACCCTTGCGTTGCGGTTCCAAATCGCCCAGAAGTTCCACGCGTGCACTGACCCCCACGACCCACCCGCGTCGATCAACGAGCGTCCTCGTGACGTCGTCGACCTTCTGCTGCTCCGCGATCTGGTTCGCGCTGAAGGGCAACCAACACTGGTCGAGCTACGGGTGGCCGCCCACGCGATCTTCGCCGCACGTGCAGAGGATGCGCGTGCGCTCGGACGGACCCAACGCACCTGGCCGTGCGTCGTGGTTGCTCATCCGCATTGGCAGAATGACTTCGCGGTCGCACGGGTGGGTGCCTACGCGACGGTCACACTCGAGGACGCGGTCGCTGCGGTGAACGCGTGGATCGGCCTGATCGACGCGGCGGTCTGAGCGCGACGACTGCCCACGGGCATCGTTTCACCCTTTCCTGCTACGGCTGCGGGGCCTCGTCGTCGGGGTCGGCCCTGCGCTTCTTGGGCTTGGGTGGAGCGTCGATGAGCTGGTTCATGGCGGCCATGTGTCCGGACCTGACCGGTGCGATGGGGTGGCGGTAGATGTCGGCGGTGACGGAGATTGAACTGTGTCCGAGGGTGTCGGCGATGTCCTCGATCGGCACCCCGGCAGACGACAGCAGGCTCGCGGCAGCGTGGCGGAGCATGTGCGGGTGCAGGTGGCCGAGGTCAGCTTCCTTGGCCAGGCGGGCGTAGACCCGCCGGACGTTCGAGGGGTCCAGGGGTGTGCCGACGCCGGTGGTGAAGACCAGGTCGTACGTGTTCCGCCACGCGCGCGCGGCCGCTTCTCGCTCCGCTCTCTGGTGGGCGCGCTGGGCCTTGAGAGCGTCGACGACAGGGGGAGGGATCTCCAACGTCCGCCGACTGGTAGCCGTCTTGGGTGGCACGAGAACCAGAGCGCCCAGGGGAGTGCGGCGCAAGCTCGCCGCGATCGTGATCGTGGGCCGCTTGCCCTTGGTCTTCACGTTCTCCCACGTGAGGCCGGCCGCCTCGCCGGGCCGTAACCCGAGCAGCAGCGCGACGATCAGCAGGTTCTCGAGCCGGTCCCCGATGGCGGCGTCGAGCAGGCGACGGGCTTGCTTGACAGTCAGTCCGTACCGTTCGGCCTTCGGTCCGCGGTGGGTTTGCACGGGCTCGGCGACGTTGCGGATCACCAGTTCGCGACGCATCGCGAATTTCAGCACCCGGCGGGTCAGGTTCAGGGCGTGCCGCATCGTTGACGCCGACAGCGCGTCGTCGGCCATTGCGTCCATCATCGCTTCGACGTGCTCGGACTTGAGTTCCAAGACGCGCCGGTCTCCGATGACGGGGGCGACGTTGCTGTACAGGAGTAACTGGTCAGGTTGTCGTGGGGTGGGGCGGGCTGATCCGCGCGAGGCGCTCATCGCAGTTTGAATAGGCGTCCGATTTGGAAGTATCACCATCTTGGTTGATTGAAAATCGGTTCGTCGTGAATTGTGCGGCGTGTC
>NZ_DATCNW010000094.1:0-14278 GCF_036565025.1 Pengzhenrongella sp. | reverse complement strand
GTGCTGGGCGACCTCGTCGAGGCCGCGACCCTCGGTCGGCGAACGCCCGGGCTCGCGGCGATCCTGCGCCCGCTGCTGCCCGTCGTCGTGGTGCCCGAGCAGCCGGCGACCCCGGACGCCCTGGTTCGCGACGGGGTGAGCGCGCTCGCCACGAACCGGCGGTTCGGTGCCCGCAGCGGCATCGGCCTGCTCGCGGCCGCGGTCCAGCGGGGCCGGGGCAACGACGCGCTGGAGGTGCTGCGCGCGGGCGGCCCGCAGCTCGAACTCGTCGAGGTCGACGACGACGCCCGCCCCTCGGCGACCCAGCTCGCGGCGGTCCGGGCCGACGTCGAGGCGTGCGGGGTCGCCCTGCACGACGCGGCGGCCCGGGGCGACGCGGTCGCCGCCCTCGCCGCGCTCGAGCGACACCGGCTGCTGTGCGCCCACCGCCGCGGGCCCCGAGGTGTCCAGCACTGGAGCGCGCTCGCGGCCGGCTGGATCGCGGCGGAGCGTCCGGTCACGCCGCGCGCCGATGGCAGGTACGCCGGGGAACCGCTGCTGATCACCATCAACGACTACGACGTCGGGCTGTACAACGGGGACACGGGCGTGGTGGTCGACGTCGGCGGCGGGAGCGGCGGCAGCGGCGGCAGCGCCCTGATCGCGGCTTTCGGCCGGGGCGGCCCGCCGTTCCTCGTCCCGCTGGTGCGCCTCGGGGCCGTGCGATCGCTGCACGCGATGACGGTGCACCGCAGCCAGGGCAGCCAGTTCGACCGGATCACGGTCGTCCTGCCGCCCGCCACCTCCCCCCTTGGCACCCGCCAGACGCTGTACACGGCCGTGACGAGAGCCCGCGAGCACGTCACGGTCATCGGCTCCGCGGCGGCTCTGCTCGCCGCGGTAGACCGCCCCGCCGCCCGAGCAACCGGCCTCCGCGAGCGCCTCCGGCAGCCCGCGAAGTAGTTGGCCTCGATGCGTGGCAAGAATCGCGATCGCCGCGTGGCTGGTAGCTGTCTCGGAACTTCGCTCGGCACTGTCGTGGGCGGCGCGTAGCCTGTTGACATGTCGCTGAGCGCATCGGAGTTCTACGAGGCGGGGTTGGCCCTGCCTCCTTCGGTGCGCAAAGACGTGGCGTTGCGGTTGCTGGACTCGATCGAGGTCGCCGATCAGGAGTCGGTCGACCGGGACTGGTCCACAGAGATCGGATCGCGCGTCGACGACGTCCTCAGCGGCAAGGTCGAGACGATCCCGGGCGAGCAGGTATTCGCTGATCTGGCCGCTCGACGAGTTGCACGTCAGGCTATGCGCGACGCATGAGGCGCGGCTTCGACTTCCATCCGGAAGCGCGGGCTGAGTTCGTCGCCGACGTCGACTGGTACGACGCTCGCAAGGGCGGCGTAGGCGAGCGGTTCGAGGTGGCTGTCCGCGGCGCGATTGATGCCGCCGTCGATTCTCCCGAGTCGTGGGCGGTGTGGCACGGTTGGGACCGTCGGCCGGTCGTCCGCTCCAAGGGCGTGAGCGGCTTCCCCTACCGGGTCGTCTATTTCGTGGCGGACGGACTCCTGACGATCGTGGCGGTTGCTCACGCGAAGCGGCGACCGGGCTACTGGCGCGAGCGACTTCCCTCGGCTTGAGCTGCTGGGCTTATGGCAAGGACTGCGGCCGCGAGTCCGGAGGCGGCAGTGCGAGTCCTGTCCGGTCGGGCTCTGCACCGGCGACTCGGGCGTCGTGGTCGACGCCGGAGACGGCGCCCTGGTCGCTGCCTTCGCGCTCGGAACCAGGCAGACTCTCTACATGGCCGTAACCCGCGACCACGTCCGCGTCATCGGCTACGGCGCGGCGCTGCCGGCCGCCGTCGACCGACCCGCCGCCCGGGCGAGCGGCCTGCGCGAGCGACTCCAGCACGCGAAGTAGTACCTTCGCGTCGAGATAGAGCGGTGCAGGGCTCTACCTCGGCGCGAAGGTACTACTTCGGCGGGTGGTGGGTCAGGACGTCAGGGGGGTCAGCGCCAGGTAGTCGTCGATTGATCCGTCGCGCAGGCACACCTGGATGATCTGGCGGCCCAGGGGGTCGAGGTCGTCGGTGAGGAACTGGGCGAGCTCGCTCTTGAAGAAGTCCGTGAGGATCGTGGCCCCGGCGTCGTACGCCTCGAACCCGACCTGCGACTGCTGCTCGGGCCGCAGGAAGGTCGGGCGGATGAGCTGCCCGTCGATCTTCATCTCGGTGAGCGTGTAGCCGAACAGCGGACAGCGCGCCGGGGTGAGCCGCTCGGCGCGGATCCTGCCGCTGCCACGGCGGGCGAGGTACTCGCGCGTCAGCCACTCGGCCGCGAACCCCACCTTGTAGGCGCCGATGTGCTGGTTGGGGATCAGCACGTACCGCGTCCGCGACGCCTCGACGAGTTGGCGCAGCAGCAGGTTCGCAGCCGCGACCTTGGTGCCTGTCGCGAACGGCCAGTAGGAGCCGACGCCCTCGGACACCATGCCGCCGTGCGCGAGCCGGTCCGTGGCCGCCTTGCTCTCCCCGATGGACGGGTTCTTGTCCCCGCGCGGCGCGATCAGCCGCCACAGCCAGGCGAGCGACGGCGGGACGATGTGCGTCATGCCCATGATCCCGTAGGTGGGCTTGGTGCGCGTGCAGGCCGGCATGCGGACCCCGAACGTCCGCACGTCGACCGTCTCCGGCTCGTTCACGACGTTCCGCAGCAGCCTGCGGGGCACCACGACCCGCGGGTTCGGGCACGGCTTCCCGGTCGAGTCGAGCGTGT
Source organism: Pengzhenrongella sp. (assembly GCF_036565025.1). Taxonomy (NCBI): domain Bacteria; kingdom Bacillati; phylum Actinomycetota; class Actinomycetes; order Micrococcales; genus Pengzhenrongella; species Pengzhenrongella sp. The sequence continues at coordinate 11,531 of NZ_DATCNW010000094.1, read as the reverse complement.
GCTCCCACGGCAGGGCCGTCGCGTCGGGCACGCCGTGGATGTTGAAGAAGACGAGCGGCTCGGCGGGATGGATGCACGCCCGTTCGAAGTGGACGTCCTCGCCGTACTCGGTGAGGTTGTCGACGCGCACGAACCAGCCGTCCTCGGCGTCGACCACGACCAGCTTCCCGTCGCCGCGCTGCAGGTCGGTGTGGCACAGCGTCATGTCGTCGGTGACCGGCGCCAGCACGCTCGTCTCGCCGAGCGTGATGACGTACGGCTCGTCGGTGACAACGTTGGTGCCGAGCAGGATGCGGCCGTCCTCCTGGCGCCGGATCTCCTGGCACATCTCTGACTTGCCGCCGCCCGAGGCGCCCTCATGCATGACGACGGTCTCGTTCTCGTACGGCGTGGTGACCCGCACCGCCGAGGCGTGCGCGGTCACCCACCCCTCCTGCTCGCCGATGTCGAGCAGCACGGAGAAGACGCCCTTCTTGGCGCTGGGCCCCGGGTACAGGTTGTAGGCGAAGACCTCGTGCAGGGTCGTCGACCGGTCGTGCACGACGGCCTGCCGCCCGCCGAAATGGGTGTGCCGGAACGGCGGTGCGACGTACAGGATCGACCGCGGCGTGAATGGGCCCAGCTCGTCGAGCGTGACCCAGCCCTGCAGGTCCACCAGGGTGAGCGCGAAGAACGCCGCGTTCGCCGGGCAGATCGCCAGCGACGGGTAGCCGTGCGTCAGCCCGCCCGCCTTGAACGGCACGACCACGAGGTCCTGCCCCGAGAGCCAGTCCAACGTCTGGGTCTTGACCGGGGCGAACTCCGCCCCGAACACGTCGCGGTAGCGCGGCTTGTCGGTCGGCAGGTCGTCGGCGATGCGCATGCAGTCCGGGTCCCGCCGGCGCATGTAGTCCTCGGGGTAGTTGACCGCGATGCCGTTCGTGCACCGCACGACGTCGGCCTCGGTGACGGCCACCCCGTCGACGTCGTAGTCGACCGAGAACCGCGGGCCGCCGTCGGGCCCGAGGGCGAGGCGGTACAGGTCGGCGCGGGAGGTCGGGACGACGAGGTTGGTGCAGGCGTCGAGCGCGACGCGGACCTCGGCAGGCAGGACGATGCTGGCCAGTTTTCGGCGCACAACTACTCCTCGGGCGGCGGCTGGACATACTCGTTGCCGGGAGATTACGACCGGATGGTGGGCCGGGCCTGGGACCTTTGGGTGCCGAGGACGTCGGACCGCGACCGTTCCCGGGCTCCACCGCCCCGCCGGGCGGCACCCAACCTCGCCACCTGTGCTCGACGAGAACGACGTGGGTGAGGGTCGCGTCGAAGACCCACAACTCGACCGCCGTCGGCCCCGAACCCTCGTCACGAAACCACGAGCGCGGGTCGCCGTGGATGACCCGTGCGGAGGACGTTCCCGCACGAACACGTACCCACGAGGTTCCCGTGGGAACGCTCCGGCCGACTGAGCTTCACCGCGGCGCGTTCCCGCGGCCCCCTGACGGCAAGGCGCCGTGATGGACCTCCGGATCGGGGCTGGGTGTATCGCTGGGTGCAGCCAAAGTGCACCTGGGGTGCACGTTCGATGCACCCAGGCCTGCACCCAGCCCCGCACCCAGCATCCCGACCGGCGTTCCCGCCGGTACTCCCGGTGAAACTCGGGTCCGTCCGGCGATCTCCACACCCACGCGGTCGGATGGCACCCACCGCGGCGCGGCCCGAGCTCGCACCCGTATCCGCGCCCGCCCGAACCCGCGCCGGATTCCGAACCCGAACTAGCTCGGCACGTGCCGCTCCTCAACCCCGTCGTACAGCGACAGCGGCCTGATCAGGGCGTTCGCGTTAGCCTGCTCGATGATGTGCGCGGTCCATCCGGTCACCCTGGCGGCCACGAACAGCGGCGTGAAGGTCTCGTTGTCGAACCCGAGCAGGTGGTAGGCGAGCCCGGAGGGATAGTCCAGGTTCGGCAGGATGCCGTTGGCGCCGGTCATGCCGCGCTCCACCGCCAGGTACAGCTCGAGCAGGTCGGGACGGTCGTACTCCTCGATCAGCCGGTCCAGGGCCTCGCGCATCGTGGGCACCCGGGAGTCGCCGCTCTTGTAGACCCGGTGACCGAAGCCCATGATCTTGCGCTTCGCGGCCAGGGCGTCGGCGAGCCACGCCTCGACCTTCGACGCGTCGCCGATCTCGGCGAACATGTGCATGACGGCCTCGTTCGCGCCGCCGTGCAGCGGCCCCTTGAGTGCCCCGATCGCCCCGACCACGGCCGAGTGCAGGTCGGCGAGCGTCGAGGTGATGACCCGCGCCGTGAACGTCGAGGCGTTGAAGGAGTGCTCGGCGTACAGCACCATCGAGACCCGGAAGGCGTCCACCGCGACGGGCGACGGCAGTTCGCCGAACGTCATCCAGAGGAAGTTCGCGGAGTAGTCGAGATCGGCGCGCGGCTCGATCGGCTCCAGTCCCCGGCGCCGGCGCTGGTCGTACGCGACGATCGCGGGGAGCCGCGCGAACAGGCTCGCGGCCTTGGCGAGGTTCGCGGCCTCGCTGCTGTCCCCAGCCGTCGGGTCGTTCGCTCCGATCACGCTCACGGCGGTGCGCACCACGTCCATCGGGTGCGCCGTCGTCGGCAGGTCGTCGATGGCCCGACGGACGTTCGCGGCCAGGGCCCGCTGCACGCGCTCGCCGGTCTCGAACCCGGCCAGCGCGCCCGCGCTCGGCAGCTCGCCGTGCCACAGCAGCCAGGCCACCTCCTCGACGGAGCACCGCGCGGCCAGCTCCTGCACGGGATAGCCCCGGTACAGCAGCGAGTTGGAGTCGGGATTCACCTTCGAGACCGCGGTCGTGTCGACCACGACCCCGGCCAGTCCCTTGAAGATCTTCGTCATCGGCTGCGCCTCAACGGTCATGTGCTGACTCCTTCGTCTGCGGACTGCGTAGTGGGTCAGGGCTCGTACGTGAAGATCGAGCTGTCGAAGTGGTTGTACGACTCGTAGTCGAGCAGCTCGTACAGCTCGCTGCGGTGCTGCATGTCACCGAGTCGCGAGGTCAACGACCCCTCCTCGGCGAGCGTGCGCAGCGCGCTGCGGGCCGCGCCCATCGCGATCCGCAGCAACGACACCGGGAAGATCGCGATGTTGATCCCGACGTCGGCGAGCTGCTCGACGGTGAACAGCTCGCTCTTGCCGAACTCGGTCATGTTCGCCAGCACCGGGACGTCCACCGCGGCGCGGATCGCCGCGAACTCCGCCAGGGTGCGCATCGCCTCGGGGAAGATCGCATCGGCGCCCGCGTCGACCAGCGCCTTCGCGCGGTCGACCGCCGCATCCAGGCCCTCGATCGCGCGCACGTCGGTCCGCGCCATCACGAGGAAGTCCGGGTCCCGCCGGGCGTCGACGGCGGCCTTGATCCGGCGCACCGCGACGTCGAGGCCGACGACGGCCTTCCCGTCCAGGTGGCCGCACCGCTTGGGGTTGACCTGGTCCTCGATGTGGCAGCCGGCCAGGCCGGCGTCCTCGAGGGTCTGGATCGTGCGCGCCACGTTCATCGGCTCACCGAACCCGGTGTCGGCGTCGACGATGGCCGGCAGGTCGGTGACCCGGGCGATCTGCTGGGCGCGCCCGGCGACCTCGGTGAGCGTGGTCAGCCCGATGTCCGGCAGCCCGAGGTCCGCGGAGAGCACGGCGCCGGAGATGTAGACGCCCTCGAAGCCCTCCTGCTCGATGAGCTTGGCCGACAGCGGGTTGAACGCCCCCGGGAACCGTTGCAGGTTCCCGGTCGCGAGCGACGCCCGCAGCCGGGCCCGCTTGGCCGGCGCGGTGGTGGTCGAGTACAGCATCAGAACAACCCTTCCGGGGTGGGCACGGTCTCGAGCAGGCCGGGCCGGGCGGTGAGGGACAGCCCGCCCAGCTCGGCGGAGGTGAGCTCGGGCAGGCGCTGGGCGACGTCGAGGAAGCGCTCGATCTCGCCCGGTTCCAGCACGCCGTCGGCCAGGGCCTCGAACTTCGCCACGTACTGCGCGCGGGCGAACGGTCGGGCCCCGAGCGGATGCGCGTCGGCGACGGCGATCTCCACGACGATCCGCTCGCCGTCGGTGGTGAGGATCTCGACCCGGCCACCGAACGCCTTTTCGGCCGGGTCGCTCGCGTGGTACCGCCGCGTCCACTCCGGGTCCTGCGCGGTGCTGACCCGGTTCCACAGCGCGACGGTGTCCGGCCGCGCGGCCCGGGCGGGGGCGTAGGAGTCCACGTGGTGCCAGGCGCCGTCCTGCAGCGCGACCGTGAAGATGTACGGGATCGAGTGGTCGAGGGTCTCGCGCGAGGCCGTCGGGTCGTACTTCTGCGGGTCGTTCGCGCCCGAGCCGATGACGTTGTGCGTGTGGTGACTGGTGTGGATGACGATGCTCGCGACGTTCGCCGGGTCGGCGAGCTCGGGCCGTTCGCGGTGCAGCCGGCGGGCCAGGTCGATCAGCGCCTGCGCCTGGTACTCCGCGGAGTGCTCCTTGGTGTAGCTGTCCAGGATGGCCCGGCGCGGCTCGCCCGGCAGCGGCAGCGCGACGTCGTACGACCCCTGCGGGCCGTCCAGCAGCCACGCGATCACGCCGTCCTCACCCTCGTAGATCGGCGTCGGGCTGGTCTCGCCGCGCATCGCGCGGTCTACCGCCTCGATCGCGGCCTTGCCCGCGAGCGCCGGCGCGAAGGCCTTCCAGGACGAGATCGCGCCCTTGCGGGACTGCCGGGTCGCCGTCGTGGTGTGCAACGCCTGGCCGATCGCCTGGTAGATCGTGGCGGTGTCCAGGCCGAGCAGCGTCCCGATGCCGGCCGCGGCGCTCGGGCCGAGGTGCGCGACGTGGTCGATCTTGTGCGCGTGCAGGCTGATCGCGCGGACCAGGTCGATCTGCAGCTCGTAGCCGGTCACGATGCCGCGCAGCAGGTCCCGCCCGGTCAGGCCGCGCCGGGCGGCGAGGTGCTGGGCGACCGCGACCAGCGGCGGGATGTTGTCCCCCGGGTGGGAGTACTCCGCGGCGAGGAACGTGTCGTGGTAGTCGAGCTCGCGGACCGCGACCCCGTTCGCCCACGCGGCCCACTCCGGGGACACCCGCGTGCTCATCGCCGTCCCGACCACCGTGGCACCGTCCCCGCCCGACGACGGCCCGTGCGCCAGCGCCTGCGCCCGCGCGGCCGACGGCGGTCGCCGGGTGAGCGAGGCGGCCGCCACGGCCGCGTTGTCGATCACCCGGTTGATGACCATGTCCGCCACCTCGGCGGTCACCTCGACCGGGTCGACCGCGACCTCGGCGAGCTTCCAGGCGAGCTGGTCGGCCGCCGGCAGGTTCTCGTCGCTGCGGTGGACTCGGACGTGGTGCATCTTCATGGCTGTCCTTGGGTCGTGGTCGGGATCTGCGGGGTGTGTGCGAGCACCGAGCGCTGCGCCTGGTGCAGGTGGACGTAGGTCGCGTGCCCGGCGAGCTCCGCGTCGCCGGCGACGATCGCGTCGACGATGAGCAGGTGCTCCTGCGCCGCCTCGAGCAGCCGCTGCGGGTCCGCCGCGGCGTGCCGCCGGATCCGCACGAAGTGGATCCGCAAACCGCGCAGGGAACCGACGAGGTACTGGTTCTCGCACGCGGTGTCGATCGCGTCGTCGAGCCGGGTGACGAGCGCGAAGTACTCGTGCTGGACGACGTCGTCGGGGCGGATCAGCTCGGCGGCCGAGCGGAAGTCGCGCTGCAGGTCCTCGAAGACCCCGGGCTTGCGACGGGCCGCGGCGAGCCGCGCGGCCGGTGCCTCCAGCGCCCGGCGCAGCTCAAACAGCTCGGTGATGTCCCGCAGCGACACCTCGGTCACCACCAGACCGCGACCGGGCAGCGGGGCGACGACACCGTCGGCGACCAGCCGGGAGAGCGCCTCACGCAGGGGGGTCCGGGACACACCCAGGCGGGCGGCCTGCTCGACCTCGCCGAGGACCGTTCCGGGGGTCAGCCGCCACTCGACGATGTCCTCGAGCAGCGCCATGTAGGCACGGTCACTCGCTCGCATGGCACTCCCGTCCGGATCGGTCTGTGTATACACAGAAGATGTCACACGGGACCGAGATGCGCAATACCGCTCCTCTCGCGGCTTTCTGTATACATCAACGGAGCCTTAGCCCGATCGAACCCCTGCCGGCCACCGCCCATGCGCCTACGTCCGCCTACTGCGGTCTACTTCCAAGAGTGCTCCGGTGTCCACCTCGGAGGTCACGGGAGTGGGCAGCCGGGCGAGATCGACGCCAGTGCCTTGGGTCAGGCGCCCAGTCACCTCGAGACGACCGAGGACGCTCAGTGCCGGCGGCGACAAGACCGCGACGGGAACGCCGCCGTCCGACACGAACACGGACTCGCCGGCAGCGACGCGACGTAGGACGTCGGCAGAGTTCTCTTGCAACTCCCGCGTGCTGATCGTCTCCATGAACAAGGCGTAGCACCCGGTCGCGCACCAAGGCCAGCAGGCCTACGCCTCGGCGTTCCGGCCGGCGACGTCCGACGGACACGAGAACTCACCCGGGACTTCGCCCGCAGCAGGTCGTGTTTCATCTTGACAACACGGTCGCGCCGAAGGACCGTGGCACCCATGGGCACGGCACCGTTCGAATTGATCTTCGAGTTCCCCGCACTGTCCGAGGATCTCGAGGACGCGATCGCGGGCTGCTTCGACGCGCTGATCGCCACCCATTCCGAGGTCACCACGGTCACTCTCTCCGCCGAGGGCGACACCTGCCTGCTGGCGGCGAGCTCGGCGATCGACGGGCTGCGCACGCTCGGGGCGAACCCGCTGCGCTTGGTCGACGACCTCGTGTCCCGCGGCGAGATCGCCCGACGCGCCGGGGTGACCCCGCAGGCCGTCGGGCTGTGGATCCGCGGCGAACGCCACGCCGGCACGGCGTTCCCTCGCCGGTTCGTGACCGCCGGAGGGGGGCTTTGGCTGTGGGCAGAGGTCGTACCGGCGTTGGCAGAGCGTGGAGTGGCGATTGACGACGGGGTTCAGTACCCGACCCGGCGAGACGCGCAGCTGATCGGCGCCGAGATCGCCGCGATGTCCCTCGCGACGCCCACCTGAGCAAGCTCGGCCTTACTGCCCGACGTCGCTGTTCGAGGCGTCCGACGGCCACGCGAACCCGCCCGGCACCTCCGCCAGGAACAGCGGCTCCCCCGCGTCGAGGAACCACGCGTGACCGACCGCGCTGACGTGCACGGTCATCCCCGGCCGACCGGTCATGCGCCACGCGTCGAGCAGCGAGCGGGCGTTCTTCGTCAACGGGTTCGCGGAGTCGCCCACCAGCGCGAACTCGCCTCTGGTCGGTCCCCCGCGCCGCTCGAGCACGCCGCCGTTCTTCTGGCGCAGCTTGTAGCTGCCGCCGTTCTTGTCGAGGGCGCCCGGGAAGGGCTGACCGGGTTGGAGCCCCGAGACGTCGACATCGGCGGCGCCGCCCGACCCGAGCAGCTCGAACGGGTGCGGCACCTGGCCCACGACGTAGGAGGTGGGCGAGCCGCCGTCGGGCGTGAAGAAGACGAGCACGAGGCGGTGCCGCGGCGTGATACGGAAGCGGCCGCCGGGGGTTCCGCGCAGCTCCGCGATCATCGCGGGGACGCCCTGGGCGTTGCTGATGACCTCCCCGGTCGGGGTGTGCACGGTGCCGCGGGTGTCGACGGAGTAGTCGACGTCGGGCAGCACGCCGTGCCAGAGCTCGGGGCGCAGCGGGGGCCGCTCGCCGAGGCGCGCCCACTCCATCTCCTCGGTGGGGCGCGGGGTCCGGGGCGGTTCGCCGGCGACCTCAGGCTCGTCGGCGTCCAGGGCCCAGGTGAGGTACTCGTTGGCGCCCTCGCCGGTGAGGTCGGACCAGTCCTCCTTGGCGTAGATGAGCTCGTCGACGGTGTCGGCGACGTACACGATGTGCATGTCCGCCTTCTTCACCTGGCCGTCGAACCGGCGGCGCAGCACCCGGCCGAGGCTCTGCACCCGCTGGCGCACGCTCGACGACGACGCGACGGAGACCCCGAGGTCCGCAGCGGGCACGTTCAGGCCCTCCACCAGCGACTTCACGCTGACCAGGACGGACGCGCGATCCTCGGCGAAGTCCTCCAGTGCCGTGCGCCGGGCGGTCGGGGTCAGCTTGGAGTGCTCGAGGGTCGAGGTCACCGACAGCGTCTCGACCAGGACCGCGTGCAGCGCGGCGGCCTCCTCGACGCGCTCGTGGAACAGCAGCGCCTTGCGCGACGGATCGGCGGCGAAGATCGTCCCGAGCAGCGCCGCGGTGACCCGGCGGCGCTCGCGCACGCGGTAGAGCAGGTCCTTGCGCTTGGCCGTCGCGCTCACGTACGACGACGCCGTCGACCCCACCTCGTCCTTGCGGGCCGCAAGCCGGCGAGCCTGGCCGGGCTCCTTGCCCAGGCTCCGCAGGCGCTCCGCGAGGTCGTCGACCTGGCGGCTGAGGCGGTCGTACTCGCGCCGCTCGACGGGGTCGAGCTCGATGCCGTGGTGGTGGATGGCGTACTCCGGCAGCCAGCCGGCCGCGCGCGCCTGGCGCAGGTCGAACGTGAACACGACCTCGCCGAGGCGCTGACCGAGGATCTGGTCGTCGTAGGCGATCGGCTCGCCCTGCTCGTCGAGCTCGTCGCGGTCCGGGGTCGCGGACAGGCCGAGGCGAAAATGCGCGGCGGTCGAGAGCACGCGGGAGAACTGGGGCGCGCCGGCCCGGTGGCACTCGTCGATGACGAGCATCAGAGACGCCGGATCCAGCCCGCGGCACAGCTCGGGCAGCGTGCGCGCGGCGGTGTTGAGCACGGCCACCAGGACGCGCCGGCCCGCCCAGCCGTCCTTGTGCCCGCCGCCGACCCGCCCGATGTCGGCCTTGGTGAGGTTCGTCTGCTCGAGCAGCTCGTGGTACCACTGGGTCGCCAGCGCCTGGGTCGGCACCACGATCGCGAGGTGCAGGTCGGGCACGTCGCGTGAGGTCTGGGCCGCGGCGGCCAGGGCGAGCAGCGTCTTGCCGCCGCCGGTGAAGACCTCGAGAGTTCCGCGCCGCACCCCGACGCTGTCACCCCGGTGCCACGCGGCGAGAGCCTCGGTCTGCCACGGGGCGAGGGACGGGCCCTGGTAGTCGATACGCACTTTTTCTGGCCTAATACCCTTCATTGTGCGGTCCCGCGCGCCGTGCTGGCGCGCACCCGGGCGAGCACTGCCTCGGCCAGCCGAAGCAGGGACCCCGCCGGTTCGGTGAGCACGACGGAGTCCGCGCCGTACATCCGCAGCGCGATGTCGACCGCCTGCTCGGGGCGGGTGATCTTCAGGTGCCCGAACAGCACCGCAAGATCGGTGAGGTCCTGGGGCCGGCCGGCCGCCATCTTCATCGCCAGCAGGTTCGCCGGCGACGAGACGGCGACCTGCAACCCCACGACGTCGAGCGAGACCGGGTCGTCGTCGGGCAGGGGGATGAAGGGGCGCACCGCGTCACTCAACCAGCCGCCGGGTAGGGAGAGCTCCGTTGCCATGGCCGCGGCCTGCGCGGCGACCGTCGTCGGTGGGTGGAAGAGCGCGTCGACGTCGCGCGTCGTGCGCCGGGTATCGAACTCCAGCGCCATCGCTGCGCCGCCGACGATGTACAGCCGGCCCGCGACGCCCTGTGCGGACAGGCGACGGCCCAGCTCGGTGAGCAGCTCGCGAATCTGGTCGCGGTCGACTCCTTCTGCGGCTCTCATCGGGTGCCTACGTCGTCTGGAACGCCGACGCGTCCAGCCAGATCCCGAGCCGGGAGAAATCGATGGGCGTGCTCCCCATGGTCCGGGCGGCCAGCAGCCCGCCGCCGCCGGCCGGGAACCACCACGAGCTCAACGGCACGCGCCTGGTCCATTTCGGTGCCGCCAGCCCGCGCTGACGGCATGCCCGCGCGACGGTGGCCGCGAGCAGGGTGTCCCAGCGGCGGTCGCCCGTCGGTCTCGGTCGGCGCAGGAACTCCCGGGTCTCGAGCGTGCCCAGTGCGCGGAAGTCGGTGAGGGCGCCGATGAGGATGCGGAGCGCGAAGTCCTCATCGCCACGCGCGAGCTCGCGCCGGATCGCCTCCGCCGTGTCGCGCGCGGTCAGCCAGGTCCGCATCGGCGCCGCGGACTCCCGCAGGAGCCTGCTGACCTCCGGCTGGCTGCGCCCGGTCAGCGCGGCGATCCGCCGCTGACTGAGCCCGGCCCGGCGCCCCTCGAGGACCAACGCGTGCAGCTCGGCGCGGCCCGACCGGACGAGCTCATCGGCGCGGGCGGCCCGCTCGGCGAGGTCCGCTTCGAAGGCCATGGGACTCATAGTAACTACTATCACCGACCCGAGCGTGCTCGATGCCGCCGTGTGCGCACCGCCCGACCGCGCGCTCGGGTCGGTCCGCGCTCAGCGGCGACGGCCACCCTTGCCGGCGACGAGCGAGACGCCGACCGCCGCGAGGAGAACCTGGATCCCGATCTCGATCCAATCGATCCCGGGCGTCTGCGCATACCCGAGAACCTTGGCGATCGCGGTGCCCACGAGAGCAGCGACGATGCCGACGAGGATCGTCACGATGAGCGAGATGTTTTGCCGGCCCGGCGCGAACGCGCGCCCCAAGATGCCGATGATGGCGCCGATGATGATGGCGGCGATGATCCCGTTGACGGCCATGCGGGTCCTCTTCTCTCAAGCGAGCGAAGACCCGGTACGGCCTCCGAGCGAAAGAACGTACCGGCCGAAGTGAGGCCCCGCATGTTTGCGATACGTCCCATTTTGAGATATCGACGCAGGTCATCCCGCCAGGGATCGGGCCGGTGACGTGAGCCCTCATGCTCAGACGAGTCGACTCACGGATCGACATCGTCGTGCGTGACCACCCGCTCGAGCTCGATGACCCCGCCCGGTCCACCGCGCCAGAAGTGCAGTCGGCGCGCGGCGGGGGTGCCTCGCTGCAGGGCCACCCGGAAGCAGGTCGCGCCGTCCTCCCGGACGACGGGGCCGCTGCCGCCGCCGCCGCCGACCCGTAGCTTGTGGAGCTCCCGGGAGTCCAGCCTGGCGGCGAGCCCGGTCAGCACGTCGACCACGACATCGACGACCTTGCGCCGCTCCACCCCGTCGAGCGCGGTCAACGACGCGAGGAACCGTCGCCCGACCGTGTACTCGGTCAGCGGCCGGTCATTCTTGTCCGATTTCGCGATCCGTCGGGTCCACGCCAGGTAGACCTCGTACCGGAACTGCTCGACCGGATCGGTGAACGCATCCAAGTCGCGGTCCGCGAACCCATCGGACGCACGGGAGCGCTGCGCTCTGCGGGACTCCCGCACGATCGCGGTGCGGCGACGGGTGCGCTCCTGCTCGAGCTGTCGGGTGACCGCGGCCAGGTCGGCCTCCGCGTCCGCAAGCCGCCGCTGCCAGGACTCCCGTTCGGAGCGCACGTTCTCTGCGTCGGCGGCGAGGGACGCGGCTCGCGCCTCGAGGAGGCGGATCCGCGCGGTCGCCTCGTTCAGGGCGACCGCCAGCGGCGTCTCGGCGCGCACCTCGACCTGGACC
>NZ_DATCNW010000093.1:0-15006 GCF_036565025.1 Pengzhenrongella sp. | reverse complement strand
GCGGACCACCCCGGGCCCGGCCGAGCCCGCCCGCTGGATCCGCGAGCGCGCCGCGGCCGCGACGAGCGCGCCCTCGCCGGGCCGCTCGACGGGCTCGCGCTGCGGAAGCTCGCCGGCGGTGACGCGCCGGGCGATGTCCCGCGCCGCGCGGTGGGCGAACACGAGCCCCTCGAGCAGGGAGTTGGAGGCGAGGCGGTTCGCGCCGTGCACGCCCGTGCAGGCGACCTCACCGGCCGCGTAGAGCCCGCGCAGGGTGGCGCGTCCGGACAGGTCGGTCACCACGCCGCCCGAGTGGTAGTGCTGCGCGGGGGCGACCGGCACGAGGTCCGTGGTCAGGTCGATGCCGTGCTCTCCCAGCCGCTCGGAGATCGTCGGGAACCGCTTGTGCAGGAAGTCCGCCCCGAGATGCCGCGCGTCGAGCAGCACGTGGTCCGCACCCGTCGCCGCCATCTGCCGCACCATCGCGTGCGCGACGACGTCCCGCGGCGCGAGCTCGGCCATCGGGTGCGCGGCCGGCATGAACCGGACCCCGTCGGTGTCCAGCAGCAGCGCGCCCTCCCCCCGGACGGCCTCCGAGACGAGCGTCAGCTGCCCGCGGACCCCGGATCCGAGCCACAGCACGGTCGGGTGGAACTGGACGAACTCGACGTCGCCGACGCTCGCGCCGGCCCGCAGCGCGGCCGCGATCCCGTCACCGGTCGCCTGGGTGGGGTTCGTGGAGGAGCGGAAGACCTGCCCGATCCCCCCGGTCGCGAGCACCACGGCACGCCCGAGCGCGGCACCGACGCCGTCGCGCGTGCCGGCGCCGATCACGTGCAGGGTCACCCCGCAGGCGGGTCCCGGGCGCCCGTCGGGGCCGGGCGCGGCGGTGAGCACGTCGAGCACGAGCGCGTGCTCGATGACCTCGATCCCGGGGTCGGCGCGCACCGCCTCGAGCTGGGCCAGCAGCGCGCGGGAGATCTCCGCGCCGGTCGCGTCGCCGCCCGCGTGCACGATGCGGTCGGCGTGGTGCCCGCCCTCACGGGTGAGCGCGAGCTCGCCGGCGTGGTCGAGGTCGAAGTTCGTGCCGCGCGCGACGAGCTCGCGGACCCGTGCTGGGCCCTCGGTGACGAGCACCTCCACGGCCCGGGGGTCGCACAAGCCCCCGCCCGCGGTGAGCGTGTCGACGAGGTGCGCACCCGGCGAGTCCTCCGGGTGCAGCGCCGCGGCGATGCCGCCCTGCGCCCACAGGGTCGACCCGGACGCGAGCACGCCCTTGGTGACCAGCAGCACGCGCGGCACCCGGGTGCGCAGCTCGAGCGCGGCCGTGAGCCCCGCGATCCCCGACCCGACGACGACGACGTCGGCCTGCGCGACCCAGCCCGCGACCGGGGCCGCGAGCCGCGCGGCGAACCGGGTCATCGGCGCGCCTGCTCGAACGGCACGCCGCTGGGCGCGAGCCCGCCGTGCATCGCGCGGCCGGCGGCCGGCAGCTGCCCGGGGTCACCCGACCGGTCCACGATCCGGTTGTCGCCATCGACGAACACCACGCGCGGGGTGTACGTGCGCGCCTGCGCGTCGGGCAGCGAGCCGTAGGCGATCAGGATGACGACGTCGCCCGGATGCACCAGGTGCGCCGCCGCGCCGTTGATGCAGATCTGCCCGGCCCCGCGCTCGCCCGGGATCACGTAGGTGCTCAGCCGCGCGCCGTTCGTGACGTCGACGATGTCCACCTTCTCCCCGGCCAGCAGGTCGGCGGCGTCGAGCAGGTCGGCGTCGACCGTGACCGAACCGACGTAGTGCAGGTCGGCCTGGGTCACCGTGGCGCGGTGGATCTTGGCGATCATCATCGTGCGCGAAAGGGCGGTCATGCGGACACCCCCGCCCGCTCGCCCAGCCGCAGCGGGACGTTGTCGATCAGCCGGGTCGCCCCGATGCGGGCCGCGACCGCGAGCACGACCGGCCCGTGATGGTCGGCGGGCACCTCCACGGCCGTCCGGGGGTCGATCAGCGCCAGGTAGTCCAGCTCGACGTCCGGTCCCACACCGGCCAGCACGGCCCGCGCGGCGGCGCGCACCGCGTCACCGTCCTCGCCGTCGAGCGCGACCCGTTTCCCGGCGGCGAGCGCGCGGAACAGCACCAGGGCGCGCTCGCGCTCGGTGGGGGACAGGTACGCGTTGCGCGAGGACAGGGCGAGCCCGTCGTCGTCGCGCACGGTGGGCGCCGCGACGATCGACACGGGCACGTCCAGGTCGCGCACCATCCGCTGCACGGCCATGACCTGCTGCGCGTCCTTCTGGCCGAACACCGACACGTCGGGCCGGGTGAGGTGCATGAGCTTGAGCACGATGGTCAGCGCGCCGTCGAGGTGGCCCGGCCGCGTGACGCCCTCGAGGACCTCGCCGAGACTCCCCGCGCTGACCCGCACGACCGGTTCGCCGTCGGGGAACACCACGTCGAGCGTGGGCGCGAAGACGATGTCCGCACCGACCCCGGCGAGCAGGGCCAGGTCGCGCTCGAGGTCCCGCGGGTAGGTGTCCAGGTCCTCGTCCGCGCCGAACTGCAGCGGGTTGACGAAGATCGTCACCAGGACCTGGTCGGCGAGCTCGCGAGCGCGCGTGACCAGCGACAGGTGCCCGGAGTGCAGCGCCCCCATCGTCATCACGACGCCGCGACCGTGGCCGGCGCCCGTCGCGACGGGCCGCTCGGCGAGCGCGGCGGCCAGCTCCTCGCGGGTACGGACCAGCACGGGCAGGGTCATGCGGGGTCCTCCTGAGGACTCGGTGGCTCGACGAGCGCGTCGAGAAGCTGCTGTGCGGCGGACGTGGCCAGGCGCCCGGCGGCGAGTGCGCGCTGGGTGCCCGCGCGGGCCAGCGCCCGGTAGGCGATCGGGATGTCGACGGCGCCGTCGCGCGCGGCCAGCGCGGTGAGCACCGCGAGGTGGTCCCGCACCGTGCCCACGTCGCCGCGGACCACCGGCCCGGTCATGGTGCCGATCGCCCCCTGGCCGGCGCGCGCGCCTCCCTGGGACGTCTCGGCGCGCAGCGCGCCGTCGAGCGCCGCGGTGAGCAGCGGCGCGAGCATCCGCCCCGGCTCCTCGACGCCCGCGGCGGCGAGCGCCTGCGCGACCTGGGAGATCAGCACGACGAGATGGTTCGCGCCGTGCGCGAGGGCCGCGTGGTAGAGCGGCCGGTCGGCCTCGGCGATCACGATCGGCTCACCGCCGAGCTCGACGACGAGCGCCTGCCCGATCGGCAGCACGGGCGCCGGCGCCGTGACGGCGAAGCAGCAGCCCTCCAGGCGCACCAGGTCCAGCGAGGTGCCGGTGAACGTCATCGCGGGGTGGACGGCGAGCGGGATCGCGCCGGCCGCGCGCGCCGGGGCGAGCACGTCCGTGCCGTACCGCCCGGACGTGTGCAGCACGATCTGCCCGGGCTGCCAGGCCCCCAGGTCGGCGAGGCCGGCGACCAGGGGGGCGAGCGCGTCGTCGGGCACGGTGAGCAGGACCAGCTCGGACCGCTCGACGACGAGCGGCACCTCGAGCACCGGGACGCCCGGCAGCAGGGCGTCGACCCGGTCGCGGGACGCCGCGGAGATCCCGCTGACCGCCACCACCGGGTGCCCGACCGCGCGCAGCGCGCTGCCCAGCACGGCTCCGACGCGGCCCGCCCCGACGACGCCGACCCCCAGCCGGCCGGGGCGCACGGGTGCGCCGCCGGGCGTCGGGGTGGGACCCGTCACGCGTCGTCCCTCGGGCGCATCCACAGCTCGGGGCCGGCGCCGGCGCGGGCGGTGCGCGCGCGGGCCGCCTGCTCGGTCATGAGTTCGCCCGCGACCCGTTCGTCGAGGTGCGGCACGCGCGGCGTGACCGGTCCGGGCGTGGAGTGCACCACGAGCGAGGCCACCTTGAGCCGGCGCTGGACGGGACCCTGGGCGAGTGCGAGGGACTGGGTGCGCTCGTGCGGGATGATGACGAGCCGGCGGGTCAGCCGGCCGCTGCGGATCAGCAGCGCGCGGTCGGTCACCACGTAACCGGTGCGGCGCCAGCCGAGCGGGTCGAGCCAGTGCGCGCGACGCGGCATCGTGGTGAAGCCGTCGTCCTCGCGGCCGCTGCCGTCCATCGCGGCGGCGAGCAGCGCGCGCGGGTCCGCGACCCCCAGATCGGGCAGCACGAGCCAGATGGCGACGAGCGCCTGGTCGCGGTCGCCGATGGGCAGCAGCACGTTCTCGGTGGACTGACCCTCCGCGCTGGCGTAGCCGGCGACGTTGATCTCGACGCGCCACCACCCGGGCCCGCGCCAGAGCAGACCCTGCGCCAGGCTGATCGCCTGCACGCGCCCCGGCGGGACGGTCTGGGTGCGCTCCTCGGTGAACCCATGGCGCAGCCCGATCCCCTCCGGGGAGATCCGTGCCTTGAAGTTGAACCCGCGCGAAAACCGGTTCCAGAAGACGCCGACGAACCCCAGCACCGCCGGGATCATCACGACGATCGTGCTGAACTCCCCCGACACGGCGACGGCGGTGATCAGCCCGGCGAGACCCAGCACGAGCACGACCGACGCCGCGGAGCGGGCCATCCCGGCCACCAGCCGCGCCGGGGGCACCTCCAGGACGTACTGCTCGGGCACCTTCGGCGCCGCCGTCGCCCCTTCGACCCACGGGGCCCCGGCCGCCCGGGCCAGCAGCTCCGCGCGCAGCGCGATGGCCTCGTCCTCGCGCAGAAACGCGAGCGAGACTGCGGAGCCCGCGCCGCCGGCCACCTCGAGCTTGAGCTCGGACAGGCCCAGGATGCGCGCGAGCAGCGGCTGCACGACGTCGACGGCCTGCAGCCGGTCGAGCCGGGCCTTGCGCTGCTGCCGGAACAGCACCCCGCTGTGCAGGTACACCGCGTCGTCGTCGATCGCGAACCGGGTCATCCGCCACGCGATCGCCGCGTACCCGAACCCGATGAGCGCGCCGCCGACGATGATGCCCAGAACGACGAGCCAGGTGCGTCCACCGAGCAGATCGCCGAGCTGCCGGACGTTCTCACCGGCAAACTGGAACGCGATCACGAGCAGCACGGCGAGGACCTTCCAGCCCTTCACCGCCGGCGTGACCGGGTGCATCCGGCGCCAGGCCAGCCCGCGGGCGACCGGCGCGTCGGCGACCCGAGCGCCGTCGTCGGAGGTCACAGGCCCGCCAGACGCGCCTCGCCGCGCGAGGCCAGCTGGTCGCGCAGGCGCGTGGCCTCGGCCGGCGGCAGGCCGTCGATCACCGCGTCGGTGCTCGGCGAGGCGGTGTGCAGCTGGACCGACGCGATGCCGAACGCGCGCGCGAGCGGCCCGGCCTGCACGTCGACGTACTGCATGCGTCCGTACGGGACGACCACCATCGAGCGGAACATGATGCCCTTGCGGATCAGCAGGTCGTCGGCGCGCTCGGCGTATCGGACCGCGCGCACCTGGCGCGGGATCAGCCAGGTCGCCCAGAGCCCGAGCGCGACGAGCACCGCCGGGATCGCCCACAGTCCGGCGAGCCCACTCAGCCCGGCCGCCACGGCGCCGCCGAGCGCAGGGAGCCCGAGCACGATCACCGTCGAGGCGAGTCGCGCGGATGCGAGCCGCGGCGACACGGCCACCCAGCGAACGTCAGCCGGATCGAACGGCCCACCCACCCCCAAAGCTTCCATACCCCCCATCCTTCCATCGCCACCACCTCCCCCGAGCCGGGACCGCCGTCCCGCGAGGTAGTACCCCCCGCGCGAGGTAGAGCCCTGGACCGCTCTATCTCGGCGCAGAGGCTCTACCTCGGCGGAGGGTTGCGCGTGTTGGCCTTTGGGCGCTAGATGGCGCTAGTGGGCGTGACGTAGTGGTGGTGTGAACTTGAAGGAGTGGGCGGGGCATCAGGGCGTGTCGTACCGTCCCGGCTCGGAAGGTCGGCGGCCTGGTCCTGATCGGCGAGCCCGTCACCGCGGAGCGGAGCACTGGGCTGACCGTGGTGTATGCCAGGGTGTCGTCCGCTGACCAGCGGCCCGATCTGGACCGGCAGGTCGCCCGGGTCACCGAATGGTCCACCGGGCAGCACCTGAGCGTGGATCGGGTGGTCACCGAGGTCGGGTCCGCGCTCAACGGGCACCGAGGCAAGTTCTTGGCCCTGCTGGCAGATCCGAAGGTGTCGAGGGTCGTCGTCGAGCATCGGGACCGGTTCGCCAGGTTCGGTGCGCAGGACGTGGAGGCTGCCATGTCGGGGTCGGGTCGTAGGTTGTTGGTCGTGGATCCGGCCGAGGTGGACGATGACCTGGTGGGTGACGTGAGCGAGATCCTCACGTCACTGTGCGCCCGCCTGTACGGGCGCAGGGCGGCGGCGAACCGGGCGGCGGGGGCTGTCGCGGTTGCGATGGCGGATGAGCCGTCGTGACCCTGCTCGCCGTCCGGGTGGCCCTGGATCCGACCCCGACCCAGGAGCGGGCGTTGCGGTCGCACGCGGGCGGGGCCCGGGTCGCTTTCAACTGGGGGCTGGCGAGGGTCAAGGCGAACCTGTCCCAGCGTGCGGCGGAGAAGTCCTATGGGATCACGGGCGAGGATTTGACCCCGTTCGTGGACTGGTCGTTCTATGGGCTGCGCAAGGCCTGGAACCTCGCCAAGATGAACGTGGCGCCCTGGTGGCGCCAGAACTCGAAAGAGGCTTACGCGAGCGGCCTGGAGCGCCTCGCGCGGGCGTTGAAGAGCTGGTCGGCGTCCCGGGGCCCCAAGCGCAAGGGCGCGAAGGTCGGGTTCCCCCGGTTCAGGTCCAAGCACAAGGCCCGCCCGTCGATCCGGTTCACCACCGGCGCGATCCGGGCCGATGGCACTACTGCGGTCCTGCCGAGGCTGGGTCGGATCAAACTGCACGAGGACGTCACCAACCGTCTGCTCGGTGCCCGCATCCGCTCTGCCACGGCGCGGTTCGAGCGGGGTCGATGGTTCGTCTCGTTCACGCTCGAGCAGGAGATCAACCGCCCGGCGCCGGCGCGCCCAGGCGCCGTGGTCGGCATCGACCTGGGGATCAAGACCCTCGCGGCCCTGTCGACCGGCGAGCAGATCCCCAATCCCCGGCGCCTGAACAAGGCGCTGCGCAAGGTCCGGCGACTGTCTCGGACCGCCGCCCGCAGGCAGGGCCCGTACGACCCGGCCGCGCGCCGCCGGAGGTCGCCGTCGAACCGTTGGCGCCGCGCGGCCGCCGCGCTTGGGCAGGCACAGGGACAGGTCGCCGACAAGTGCCAGGACGCCATCCACAAGCTGACCGCCGGCCTGGCTGCCACCTACGGGACGGTCGTGCTCGAGGACCTGTTCGTCGCGGGGATGGTCAAGAACCGGCGTCTGGCCCGGCACGTCGCGGATGCGTCGTTCGCTGAGATCCGTCGCCAGCTCGCCTACAAGATCGGGTGGCACGGCGGGACCCTGATCGTGGCCGACCGGTGGTTCCCGTCAAGCAAGACGTGCTCGGGGTGTGGTGCGGTGAGAGCCAAGCTCACCCTCGCCGAGCGCAGCTACGTGTGTGACGTCTGCGGGCTGGTGATGGACCGGGACGTCAACGCTGCGCTGAACCTGGCGCGGTACGGCAGGAATGAGCTGAACGTCGCCGCGAGTGGCGCGGAGACCCGAAACGGACGTGGAGCCGACCGTAAGACCGGGCTTGCCCGGCAGGTGGCCGTGAAACGTCAACCCGGCACCGCACCAGCGGGCCAGACCGGGACCGTCCCCTCGCAAGACGGGACTGCGGCATGAGCGCTATCCAGCGCCCAGCCGCAACGGTTCTGGGGTCAGGCGGGGGCGGGGTCGGTCGGCTCTTGGGCGGCCCGTTCCTTCGGTGAGGTGGTGGGGGGCGGGACGCGGCAGAACCATTCGACCAGCAGCCCGACGGCGGCGAGGATCAGCGCGCCCACCGCGGCGACCGCGGCGGCGACCCCGCGGGCCCGCCGCGAGGCGATGTCCAGGTCCCCCAGGACCAGCAGCACCTGAGCCGTGTACCAGCCGACGAGCAGGGACCCGGTGTACGAGGACGCCTTCGCCAGCACGGCCGTGCGGGCCGCCCGGATCGGGTCGAGGGTCGGCTTCTTGCCCTTGAGGAACTGCCGGACGGCCCAGCCCATCCGGAACACCATCCCGGAGATCACCAGCAGCACGACGACGACCAGCCACGGGACCGGCGGCAGGTCGACGCCCTGCCCGGCGAGCACGTGGAGCAGCAGCCAGCCGAGCAGCGTCGTGACGACCGCCACGAGCAGCAGGGTCTGCCACCTGGTCCGCTGCATCAGGAGGGTCGTTCTCCGGCGGCCGGCTCGGCCGGGGGCGGCGAGTCGGTCAGGTGCCAGTTCGGCGCGGCCGGCCGGTCGGGCACGGGCTGCACCGACCCGGCCGTCGGCCCCAGCCGGGCCGACAGGTGTCCGGCCAACGGGTCCGCCCGGTCGAGCGTGGGCGGGGCCGGCAGGTCCCGGTTCAACAGCTCCGCGAAGTCCACGGCGGGCGGGGCCTTGACCGGCGGCGCTTCGGCCGCCGGCGGTGCGGCCATCGGCGGTGCGGCCATCGGCGGTGCGGCCGTCGGCGGTGCGGCCGAGATCGGTTCAGCCGGCAGCGGTTCAGCCGGCAGCCGGTCGCCGGCGTCCACCATCGGCACGTCCCGGGTGATCAGGTCGGACGTCGCCCCGTCCCCGGTCGACGGTTCGGGCACGACCGGCACCTCACCGGTCCGCGGTTCCGCGGTGTGCGCGTGCGCGCGCGGGGCGGTCGCGTCGGGTCCGGGCGCGGCACTCGGTGCGTCGAGCCAGTCCAGCGCGAGCCAGCGGATGCCCTCGCGGTCCGGCGCCGTCGCGGCGAGCGCGGCCACCGGTCCCCCGCCCAGGCCGGGCAGGACGGCGTCGGGCGCGATCTCGACCCACGGCTGCAGCACGAACGCGCGCTCGTGTGCGCGCGGGTGCGGCAGCTCGAGGTCCTCGGTGACGGCCAGCGTGGTGCCGTAGACGATCAGGTCGATGTCGAGCGTGCGCGGGCCCCAGCGCTCGTGCCGCACGCGGCCGTGCGCCGTCTCGATGGCCTGCGTCGCTCGGAGCAGTGCCATCGGGGCGAGCGTCGTGCTCGCAATGACGATGGCGTTGAGGAAGTCGGGCTGTTCCGGTCCGCCGACGGGCGAGGTGCGGGCGAGCGGCGAGACGGCGTCGATCTCGATTCCGTCCAGGGCCGCGAGGTCCGCGACGGCCGCGCGCAGGGTGTCCTGGGCGGCGCCCCGGTTGGAGCCGAGCGAGAGCACGACCTGCACCTGCGCAGGCGGCGCGACCTCGAGACGGTCCATCTCGACCCGGTCCGGCCCGGCCGACGCCGACTCGGCCCGCACCGGCTCGGCCTGCACCGGCTCGGTCAGCGCGGGCTCGGCCCGCGACGGCTCGGTCAGCGACGGCTCAGCCAGCGCGGTCTCAGCCAGCGACGGCTCAGCCAGCGCAGACTCGGCGACGACCGGCTCGACGTCGTCGGATGGCATTGGGAGCTCGACGGCCGCGGGCGGGCGTTCGAACGGGCTCGCGAGCGGGCTGGCCGGCGGGCTCGACGGTGCGGCCGCGGAGACCGCAGCGAAAACCGTCGCAAACCCGAACGCGGCGTCATCGGACTCGTCGGCAGGCTCGGTGATCGGCGCGGGTGCCTCGGCCGGATCGCGCGGCACGCTCTGGCCCGACGTGGGCGTCCAGGCGACAGCCGAGGGCGTGCGGACCGGCGGGATCCACGCCTGGTCGGTCGTGGTCGGGGTCCACGCGGGCGTCGCCGGAACCGTCGTGCGGTCGCGCCGGATCGCTACCACGATGTCCTCGAACGGCACGGTGAGCGGCGCCTGCGGCTTGTGCACGACGACGTCGACGACCTCGACCCCGCGGTGCGCGAGCGCCGTCGCGGCGATCCGCTCGGCGAGCGTCTCGACCAGGTCCACCGGATCGCCCGCCAGCACCGCGGCGACCTGGGAACCCAGCGTGCCGTAGTCCACGGTCAGCGTGAGGTCGTCGCTCGCGGCCGCGCGCCGGGTGTCCAGGTGCACGATGACGTCGGCACGGAACACCTGGCCGTCGCGCCGCTCGTGGTCGAAGACCCCGTGGTAGCCGGTCGCGGAGATGCCGACCAGCCTGATCTGGTCGTACTGGCGGCCCGCTCCGTCGAGCGCGGCACCGGCATCGCTGGGCTGCGTGGTCACGTTGTTCGTGCTCCTTCGTTGTGGCTGCCGCGCTCGGTGTCGTTGCGGCGCCCGCCCGTGCTGCGCGTCGCCGCCGCGCTCCAGGCCGCCGCTACCCGGACCGCGTCGGCCGAGCCTCTCACCTCGTGCACGCGCACGCACCACGCCCCGGCCGCTGCCGCGAGCGCCGTCACCGCGGCGGTCGCGTGATCCCGCTCGAGCGGGGGCGCAGGCTCGCCGTCGGGCCCGGCGAGCAGATGGCCGAGGAACCGCTTGCGGCTCGCGCCGACCAGCACCGGCCGGCCGAGGGAGGCCAGCGCATCGAGGTGCGCGAGCAGCGGCCAGTTGCTCGAGCCCGGCTTGGCGAACCCGAGGCCCGGGTCCAGCACGACCTGTTCGTCCCGGACCCCCGCGGCGCGCAGCTCGTCGAGCCGGGTGGAGAGCTCGCGGCACACGTCCGCCACGACGTCGTCGTACACGTCGTAGGAGTCCATCACGTCCGCGTGGCCGCGCCAGTGCATCGCGACGTACACCGCCCCGCTCTGCGCGACGACCGGGTGCATGTCGGGATCCGCGAGGCCGCCCGAGACGTCGTTGATGACCAGCGCACCGCGCTCGACGGCGGCCCGCGCGACGGCGGCGCGGGTGGTGTCGACGCTCACCGCGGCGCCCTCGCGGGCCAGCGCCTCGATGACCGGCAGCACGCGCGCCAGCTCGACGTCGATCGGCACCCGCCCGGCATTAGGCCGGGTGGACTCCCCGCCGACGTCGAGCAGGTCGGCGCCGTCGGCCAGCAGCTCCAGGCCGTGCCGGACGGCGTCGGCGGGCTCGAACCAGCGCCCACCGTCCGAGAAGGAGTCCGGCGTGACGTTGACGACGCCCATCACCAGGGTCCGCCCGGCACGCGCGAGCCGCTCCGGCAGGCCCGCCGGCGACCGGGTGTGCGGCACTGACGCGTTCGGGACCGGGGACATCGCGAGTCAGTGGCCGATGATGAGGCTCATGGCCTCGGCCCGGGTGGCGACGTTGCGCATCTGCCCGCGCACCGCCGAGGTGACGGTCCGGGAGCCGGGTTTGCGGACCCCGCGCATCGACATGCACAGGTGCTCGCACTCGATCACGACGATCGCGCCGGCCGGCTGGAGGTGCTCCACGAGGGCGTCGGCGATCTGGGACGTAAGCCGCTCCTGCACCTGCGGGCGCCGCGCGAAGACGTCGACCAGGCGGGCGATCTTGCTCAGCCCGGCCACCCGGCCCTCGGCCGACGGGATGTACCCGACGTGCGCGACCCCGTGGAACGGCACCAGGTGGTGCTCGCAGGTCGAGTAGACCTCGATGCCCTTGACCAGCACCATCTCCTCGTGACCGAGCTCGAACGTCGTCTTCAGGACGTCGCTCGCGCTCTGCCGCAGCCCGGCGAACGTCTCCGCGTAGGCCCGCGCAACGCGCGACGGGGTGTCCTGCAGGCCCGCCCGCTCGGGGTCCTCCCCGACCGCGATCAACAGCTCACGAATCGCCGCCTCGACGCGCGCGGCGTCGTACACGCCCGGCGCGCGCTGCGGGGAGCCCACCGGTGAGCCCTGCGAGGAGGCCGCGAGCGAGCCCGCGGTCGATCCCGACGGGACGCCCGCCTCGGGTGCCGACGTCACCGCTCAGTCCTGCGGGGCGGCGTCGGGTGTCGGCGGGACGTCCATCGTCGCGACCAGGGAGCTGCCGTTGAGCAGCGCCTTCTCGCCCGGGGTGAGGACGGCCGGTCGCTGGGAGACGGCACGCTCCTCCGAGGAGAGCCAGACGTCGCGCGGCGGGCGCTTCGTGATCGGGGTGAAGATCGCCGCGAGCTCGGCCTGGTTGAGCGTCTCGTGTTCGAGGAGCTCCAGGACGAGGTGGTCCAGCACGTCGCGGTACTCCACGAGGACCGACCAGGCCTCGTCGTGGGCCGCCTCGATCAGGCGCCGGACCTCGCCGTCGATCACGGCGGCGACGGCCTCGGAGTACTCCCGGCCGTGTCCCATGTCGCGGCCCATGAAGACCTCCCCGGAGCCCTGGCCAAGCTTGATCGCACCGATCTTCTCGCTCATGCCGAACTCGGTGACCATCTTGCGGGCCGTCGCGGTGGCGTTCTCGATGTCGTTCGAGGCACCGGTCGTCGGGTCGTGGAAGACGAGCTCCTCGGCCACCCGGCCGCCGATGGCGTACGCGAGCTGGTCGAGCAGCTCGTTGCGCGTCGTGGAGTACTTGTCCTCGAGCGGCATGACCATCGTGTAGCCCAGCGCGCGACCGCGGGGCAGGATCGTCACCTTCGTGACCGGGTCGGTATACCGCAGCGCGGCCGCCACGATGGCGTGCCCGCCCTCGTGGTACGCGGTGATCTTCTGCTGCTCGAGCTTCATGATGCGGGTGCGCTTCTGGGGGCCGGCGACGACGCGGTCGATCGCCTCGTCGAGCTCGTGGTCCCCGATGAGCTGGCCGCCGGTGCGCGCGGTGAGCAGCGCAGCCTCATTGAGCACGTTCGCCAGGTCCGCGCCGGTGAAGCCGGGCGTGCGGCGGGCGACGGCCTCGAGGTCGACGGCGGGCGCCATCGGCTTGCCCTTCGCGTGCACCGTGAGGATCTGGGCGCGGCCCTTGAGGTCGGGCGGGTCCACCGAGATCTGGCGGTCGAACCGGCCCGGGCGCAGCAGCGCCGGGTCGAGGATGTCGGGGCGGTTGGTCGCTGCGATGAGGATCACGTTGGCGTTGACGTCGAAGCCGTCCATCTCGACCAGCATCTGGTTGAGGGTCTGCTCGCGCTCGTCGTGCCCGCCACCCATGCCGGCGCCGCGGTGGCGCCCGACGGCGTCAATCTCGTCGATGAAGATGATGGCCGGCGCGTTCTGCTTGGCCTGGTCGAAGAGGTCACGCACGCGGGAGGCACCCACGCCGACGAACATCTCGACGAAGTCGGAACCGGAGATCGAGTAGAACGGCACGCCCGCCTCGCCGGCGACCGCGCGGGCGAGCAGCGTCTTGCCGGTACCGGGCTGGCCGTAGAGCAGCACGCCCTTGGGGATCTTCGCGCCGACGGCCTGGAACTTCGCCGGCTCCGCGAGGAACTCCTTGATCTCGACGAGCTCCTCGACGGCCTCGTCCACGCCCGCGACGTCAGAGAAGCTGACCTGCGGAGACTCTTTGTTGACCAGCTTCGCCTTGGACTTGCCGAAGCTCATCACGCGCGAGCCGCCGCCCTGCATGTTCGACATCAGGAACCAGAAGATCCCGAGGATGATCACGAACGGCAGCAGCAGGCTGAGCAGGCTGGCCCACCAGGACTGGTGCGGGACCTCGGAGTTGAACCCGCCCTTGGGGTTCGCGTCCGCGATCGCCTGGACGACCGTCTGGCCCTGCGGGGCGACGTAGAAGAACTCGACGTTCTTGCCCTTGTTGTCCCCGCCGACCGAGTAGGCCTTGGAGAGCGTCAGGTCGACCTTCTGCTCGCCGTCGGTGATCTTGGCCTGTTCGACCTGACCCTCGCTGAGCAGGTGGAGGCCGGCCGACGTGTCGATCCGCTCGACCTTCGGGGACAGCATGGTGGAGGCAGCGATCCACAGGATCGCCACCGCCAGCACGATCCACACGGCGGGGCCGCGGGTGAGGCGCTTGAGATTCATGGGCGACGGGGGCGAACCCCCTCATCCCTCCAGATCGCTTTTGTGGCCGGTCGAACGTTGAAGTTACCCGTTCAACCTTGGGATTCGGCCCTCTGTTCGCCCAGGGCAGGACGAATCGCGCCCGGACCCGTCCTCGGTGCCCCGCGTCAGTGGCTGTAGACGTGCGGGGCGAGCGTTCCCACGAACGGCAGGTTGCGGTACTTCTCGTCGTAGTCCAGCCCGTAGCCGACGACGAACTCGTTCGCGATCTCGAACCCGACGTAGCGCACGTCGACCTCGACCTTGGCCGCGTCGGGCTTGCGGAGCATGGTCGCGATCTCGACGCTCGCGGGGCTGCGGCTGCGCAGGTTCGACAGCAGCCAGGACAGGGTCAGCCCGGAGTCGATGATGTCCTCGACGATCAGGACGTGCCGCCCGGTGAGGTCCGCGTCGAGGTCCTTGAGGATCCGCACGACGCCCGAGGACTTCGTGCCCGACCCGTAGGACGAGACGGCCATCCAGTCCATCTGCACCGAGCCGTGCAGGCGGCGGGCGAGGTCGGCCATGACCATCACCGCACCCTTGAGCACGCCTACCAGGAGGACGTCCTTGCCCGCGTAGTCGGCGTCTATCTGTGCGGCGATCTCATCGAGTCGCGAGGCCAGCTGCTCCTCCGAGAGCAGTACCCGCTCGAGGTCGGTGCCCATGTCCGCAGCGTCCACCGGTGGTGCTCCTCAGTCCTGGGGGGGTTGAGAGGTCAGCCTGCCATACGTGCGCACAAACCTGACCCGCCCCGGCAGGTCCACCGGGCCCTGCCCGTGCCAGGCGGTCACCAGGGCGTCGAGGGCGAGCACGTGCGTGCGGTGCACGGAGCCCGGTGGGCAGCCGGCGTCGATCGCCGCGGCTCGCAGGGCCCGGCGGCGCAGCGCGGCGGGAGCGTCGGCGAGCGCCGCGACGTCGAGGGGGCCGGTGCGGGGGTCTGCGCCGGGAACGGCATCGGGGCCGGCGGCGCCCTGGGCGGCGGCGGGGGTGGTAGCGCCCTCGGCGGCGGCGCGGGCCGCCGCGAGGAGCTCGGCGGCGAGCGCGTCGAGGGCGTCGGCGTCCTCGCGCAGCTGGTCCGCGGTACGCGCGAGGGCGAGCGCGACCCCGGGGCCGAGGACGTCCTCAAGCACGGGCAGCACGCGGTCGCGGACCCCGCTGCGCCGGGGGTCTGTGCGCAGCGCACCGGCGG
>NZ_DATCNW010000092.1:0-14329 GCF_036565025.1 Pengzhenrongella sp. | reverse complement strand
CCGGATACCTCATCGAAGGAGCCCGGACCAACGGCTGGACAGCCGCGCTCAACCAGCTCGAACTGCTCTACCCCGACCGCCTCGCCGGCCACGTCAACTAAACCAATGACCGCCACTTACACAGAAAACTTGACAGGCCCGACCCGGCCGACGCGCTGGCCAGGACGAGCGTCTCCTTCACCGCGTCCGGCAGCACCTGGTAGTCCAGGTCGACCCCGGGCAGCACCTTCGGGTAGTCCAGCCCCGCCGTCCCGTCCTTCGTCGCCACGGATGTCGTCGAGGGGGAGGCCAGCCCGAACTTCACGTCACCGGACGCGGTCGCGACTGCGAGCGAGGACGACGTCGCTGAGGATGTGAACCGCGGGCGCAGGGCATGCAGGCCCACTCCCCAGGATCCGTCGGAGGCCTTCGCGACCGAGGTGTCCACCGGTGCGAGCGCACCCTTGGCGTCGGGGATGTTCCGGCTGAAGTTCGAGGACTCCAAGACCTGCGTCCCGTTCGGGTTCACGAACGTGGACGTCGTCGGGGTCCGCATCCCCGAGACCTCGACCCGGTGACCCAGCTCCGCGGCGGCGACGCCGGCCGAGAACACGTCGGGGCGCTCCTGGACGTCCAGCCGGGCGGGCGCGGGAGCAGTCACTGCAACCGGCGCAAGGTCAGCCGTTTCGGGTGCGGCCGCCGCCGGTGAACCGGCCACCATCACGGAAAATGCGGCCACCGCCGCCACCGTCGGCACGCCCCGACGCCACGAATTTGGCGCACCAAAAAGGCCTGTCAGAGAAGTCATGGTCCCGCCCCGCGTCGAAGACTTCCCTGTCCCCCACACCCCACGGCACGCCCACCCCGACGCCGATCGGTATATACAGGCTGATGTCACGAAAAATGCGACGCGCGAAGAGTGCATCGGAGGCGATAACGAAGTCAACGTTCAGTAACGTGCATCACCCGAACGGGCTAATGCCGCGGGTTCGTCCGCGAACTCCTTCACGCGGACGCCGACGACGAGCACCTCGGCGACTTGCTGGGTAGACCCGACCATGGCCGCCGACTCAGCAGCCCCGCACACCACATGTTCCTTGGCGAAGCCGCAGCCGACCGCGAGAGAGGCGGTGCCCAAAACCGGAGCCGGCCGATGTCACGTCAGCCACCAGGACCGCCGCCGAGTTCGACGCGGCTCCGAGTTGGTTAAGGAGGCCACGGCGGCGTCCCGAGCCGGACAATGACTGACGTCGGCCCAACCGGCGCGGCCGAGGATTCGGACACGAAGATGAGGCACGGGCGCGGACACCGCCTCGCGAACACGCATCTCGCGAGGTCCCGTCACTGACGGGCCATCAAGGGCTTGCTGCTCTCCGCGCTGCATGGCGGCGGCTGGTCGGCGTGCTCTACGTATCGGTCGAGTACGTCACGACACTAACTGGAGGACGGCGCCGAGTCCGCGGCCAACCGCCGCAAGCCGACCCGGCTTGTCCGGTTCACACCGGTATATCCCATTTGTTTCGGGAACCCGACTTGGCCGTCTAGGACACGCCACGCCCTCTGGGAACTAGTCTCCTGACCTGCGAGAACACAAATCGCACCACACCTCGCGGTCACGGAATGCGATCGAGTGCACAGCACCCCGGCACCCGCCGGTGACTGCGAGGAGATCGTCGCGCGACTGCTCGCGGGAGTGCCGCGACAGGGTCGCACGCTGGTCGCGATCGACGGCGTCGAAACAAG
The DNA here is from genome assembly GCF_036565025.1 of Pengzhenrongella sp. Taxonomy (NCBI): domain Bacteria; kingdom Bacillati; phylum Actinomycetota; class Actinomycetes; order Micrococcales; genus Pengzhenrongella; species Pengzhenrongella sp. The sequence continues at coordinate 12,607 of NZ_DATCNW010000092.1, read as the reverse complement.
CGGCAAGAGCACCCTCTCTGCGCACCTGGCGAATCGCATCGAAACGCGACCGGTGACCGTCTTGCACGTGGACGACTTCCTCAACCCCGCGGTGATCCGCCACGACCGGGGCCGACAGTCCGCAGACGGCTTCTAGCTCGACGCGTACAACTACTCTGAGCTCACCGATTGGGCGCTGAACCCGCCCCGGGCCAGTGTCGACGGCCTCTATCGACCGCCGTACGACAGAGCGAGCGGCAAGACGGCCCACCGGAACAGGTCCAAGCAAGCCCAGATGCGCTCGTGCTGATGCGAGCCCGGAGCACCCGCAAGTATCCGGCCGTACTTGGCGCGTAGGGCCGCGGCCTCCCATCGCAAACGTGACTTCCAGGGCATCGACAGTAGGAAGCCTGATAGCCCCTCGTGCGTGTCCTCACGCAACCCGCCGTCCGGCGTCCGTACCCGGTAGGTCGTGATGCCGCGGCCCTTGCCCACCTGGACGAGGCCGGCTACCGCTGCGTCAGTGATCGCTCGCACGACTTCGACGCTTTCCGGCGCGCGCGCAGAACCCACCCCCGGGTGCGTTGCCAAGCCCGACGGTGATCTCCTCCGCCGAGTGCACCCACCGCACCCCTACGGCGCCTTCGGCCACTGGGACGCACGTCCGCACGCTATTGAACGATACAACAGCTATGTGCGGGCAGCCCGGCGGCAAGGCGCGCGGTGGGAAGCGAGCGATCTTCCTTCGACGAGATCTCTACGGAAATGCGTCGCCTCGCCAGCGCTCTCACCGCCCGCCTTGCCGGCGTCGAGACCGTCGGACACGAAAGCACCGAGGACGCCGGTGTTGTCGAGAGCCTGTCTGCGACGAACAGAACGACACCCGCGACCCGGGCAACCCTTCCACGCGGAGATCCACGGACTATTCACAGCCCGCAGTTTGATTGGAGCCCACTCGTCTGTCGGTGCTCTCCTCACAGCACGGAGCCGATGCCCCTGAACGGAGCAGCAACGGGAGCGTCTGCGCTAGTTCATTATCGGCTGAAGCTGCCTCGAACCCCGCTATCTGCTTCTTGTGGCCGGCACCGACGCGACACCATTCCACTTCTTCGCAGAAACCACTGTCTCTTACTGGCTACGCTCCGCGCTCGACGGACTGAGCATCCGATATGGAAATTTCTGACAGGGGCTCGTCAAAAGGCTCTGGCGAACTGAACTCGGCACGTGCCGGTCTCTTCCCTGCCTCACTGGAATGCCCACGCGATGCTTCCAACGAGGATCAAGAGTTCCACGGGCCAACCGGACAAGATTCGATCTGTTCTCGTAGGCCACCGCTCGGGGGTAATAAACCATTGCAGACCATTGTACGCCAAACTAATCCACACGTACGAAGCAAAGGCCGCCCACGCTGCGCTGGCGTCACGGTCAAACGCCCAGAGGCCGCGCGCAATCACTGCGGTGACGATCACAAGAGGACCGCCCACAAACAACCATACGAAGAACCCCTCGCCGTAGTGGCTCTTACTACCGAACGCTGCGGACGGGTTGGCTGTCCAGTAGGACAACCACATGCCCCGATCGCTCAGTTCTCGGCGCCGCGAATCGTCTGGCAAATGTACGATGTCTCGTGGTTGCCTTGCCTCCTCCACTCGGAAGAGCGCGTACCGCGCACCTGTCGTGCAAATGCTGGTCGCCCATCGCATCGATGGAAGAACCGGACGACTTGGCTCCTTGCGCCGACGACGGGTCATGAATTACTCAGACAATTGCCGACAAGTGCTGTGACTTGCCAGACACATCGGCGCCCCGTCATTTTAGTGTTGCGCGGGAAAGTCGTACAATGATTCATTCTTCGAGCACCTCGTACATGCTATTCGGTCAAGTCACTTGTGCAACATGGTCGTCTGCTGCAGTCAAATCTCTTTGTGCGCAAAAATACACAGTCGGTGCGATCAGAGTCGTTTCAACCCGCGTCGGCCGGCTAGCTCAAGCGACACGTCGACCGTCGGAATTCTACGCGCCCTAGGCTCCCCGGATAGTACGTACAGGCTGTATCACCCAAAACGGGGACGCCCGGAGCGAGCGCCGAGGCGATAGGTAAGTCAACGATCCGCGGGACGCGTCACTTGAACGGGCCCGTGCCGCGGGGTCCGACCGTGTGTCCCATCATGCGGACGCCGACCACCAGCACGACTTCGACACCTGGCTGGGTAGACCAAACCGTGGCCGCCGATTCAACCGGTCCGATACCACATGTTTCTTGGCGAGGCCGTAGCCGACCGCGAGAGGAGGCGGTGCTCGCCGTTCGAGAAGACCAGCGAGGCCACGGCGGCGTCCCGAGCCGGGACAATGACTGATGTCGGCCCAACCGACGCGGCCGAGGATTCGGACACGAAGACGCGGCACGGGCGCGGACACCGCCTCGCGAACACGCAGGTCGCGAGGTCCCTTCACTGACGGGTCAGGTGAGATCTGACACTGTGCGACGGCCACGAAAGGGCACAGGCGGACCAGTCGCCGCCATGCGGTGCGGAGAGCAGCAAGCGCCCTTGCAGCGCCGTAGAACTGAACACCTACCGGTCGGCGCAACCGTCCACCGCTGCGCCTTTGGTGCGTGCCTGGATCCGAAAAGAGTCGAGCCTAGGACGATCTCGTGGCCGCAGCCGCAGGCGCACAGGTGCACGGTCGTCGTGATCCCCGAGCAGCCCGAGACCGGCGTGCGCTATGTATCGGTCGAGTGCGTCACGAGACTGGCTGGAGGACGGCGCCGAGTCCGCGGTCAACCGCCGAGCCAACCCGGCTTGCCCGGTTCACACCGGTATGTCCCATTTGTGTCGGGAACCCGACTTGGCCGTATAGGACACGCCACGTCGAATGGGCACTAGCGCCCTGACCTGCATGTTTGCAAATTTCAGGCCGACCGAGCAATGCGGGTGGGTAGTCGAGCGGAACCCGCCCCCGGATGAGGCCTCGTCGAACCCGAGCCGACCCGGAGGGGTTTTGCAGAGCCTAAGCCCGACTCAATGCCGCCTCGCCCTTCATCCGCCCGGTCTTGCCGCGCAGACCCCTAGCTCGCGGAGGCGCGTCAGCCCCGCCAGCAGTCCTAACCTTGGTGACGCACCCGTTTCATGGGATAGAGCAGGAACGGGAACACCAGGTACGCGGAAACCGTAAGTGCACCCACCTCAAGACGGGTACCTGCAGCGAGGAGCGCGAGATCGAGCAGGATGAGTCCCACGCTGGCTGAAACTGCCGGCCAGAAATGGGAATCGTGTGCGGTCCCGGACATCAGCCGGGCGAGCTGTGGGTCCGTGCGGTGGAGTTGGCGCGCAAGTTCCACGAGGGCGTCCTGCTCTGACCTGTTCAGACGCCGCGATTCTCCGTCGCTGGAGCGTGGTTCGGCAGAGTCGGTGGAATTGGCCGATGATTTTCGCGTGGTCGCATCGAATTGGCGTTCGTGACCGGCAGACTGGCTGCGGTCCCTACGGGAGCGGACTGCTGCTCCGACGGCGCGGAGCACGGCAAGCAAGGGCGTCATGTGCTGGGCGCCTGGGTCTGCAGGCCGAGGTAGCGGACGACCTCGACGGGGTCGAGGATGACCAGGCCGGCCCCGATGAGCTCGTCGAACTGCGGCAGGAACGCGCGGATGCGGTCTTCCGTGTCCACGATCGCGACCGTGACGGGGAGGTGCGCGCTGACCCAGAGCAGGCGCCTTGTGTGGATGTGGAGCGATGCGCCGAACCCCTCGAAGCCGCCGAATACAGCCGCGCCCGCGAGGCCCGCGGCGTGGGCTCGGTACCCGGTCTCGGAGTACAGCGGCCCGTGATGCCACTGGTCGGCGTCGCCGATGTAGACCGTCGGCCGGACCGCGGTGTCATCAGCCTTCATTGTCGTGGCCCTCCCGGATGAGACAACGAGCGGGAATAACGAAGCCTGAAGCCGATGCCGATCGCGATCGCGGCGGCAAAGTGCCGAACATGTGCCCGATGAGGCCGCGCGCCCACTCGGGAGAAGCCGGTCGACGGACCTCTCACTGTGGGCTACCTTCCGCGGAAGACGAGGTCGCCCGCGCCGTGATCAGAGCACCAGCGAATAGCGCCGCCATCATCCAAACCGCGGCGTAGCCGAACGCAACCGTCGGAGAGACAGTCGCCCACAGAACCCCGACGACGAGGGAGGCTCCGAGGTCGCCCACCGACTGGACCAGGCCGAGCACGCCATACCCGTTGCCGCGCAGATGGTCAGGGAGCATCAGGGCCACCATGGTTGACTCGGCAGTTTCGGCGAACCCGATGCCAAGTCCGGCCAGCAGGAAGCCTCCGAGCAGTACGGGCCAGGCCTGCTGGTTCCAGGCGAATACTGCGTAGGCGAGGACGTAGCACGCGGCTCCGGCGGCGAAGACCCGGCGCGGCTCGACCCGGTCGGCGGCGTGTCCTCCGGCGAGCGCCCCGATGGTCGCTGCTCCGTTGTGCGCGGCGTACATCAAGATCGCGACACCGGTCGCTGCCGTCAGGCTTCGTCCCCCTGCGTGAAGCAGGTTCGTGGCCCGCAATATAAGTAGCGTGGTCGCGACGTTGCCGATCTCGAAGAGGGCCACCGGGGCGAGAGCCCGGGCGAGGCCGGCGCGACGCAGTTCGCGCAGGTTGAACGAGAGGGTCCGCCGACCCGCGGCGGGGGCGATGGTCCGGCGGGCCTCGCGGGCGGCGACTGTGATGGCCACCGCCGCGAAGATCCCGGGGATGAACGCGAACAGGATCGTGTGCCGGATCCCGACCACACCGACGAGCGCGGCGGCGAGCAGCGGGCCGACGATCGCGCCGGCGTTGTCACCGGCCCGCTCGACCCCGGACGCCCGCCCGTACGCCTCCCGAGGCACAAGCGAGATCAGCAGCGTGTCCCGGGCCGGTGAGCGGATCCCGCGCGACATCCACGCAAGAGCCCGCAAGCCCGCGACCTGCCACACCGCGGTCGTCAGCCCGATCGCCGACGTCGCGATGGCGGTGAGCAGGTATCCGCCGGACGCGAGACGCGCGCGGCGGGCCGGGTCGTTGGACAACGGCCCGCCGGCGAGCTTGCTCAGGCCCGTCAGAGCGTCCGAGACACCCTCGATCGCGCCGAGCACCCCGGGCCCGCTGTGCAAGGTGGAACTCAGGAAGGTCGGAAGCACGCTGGTGGCCATCTCGTGGCCGGCATCGCTGAAGAACGAGGCGGCCCCGACGCTCGCAACTCCCTTCGTGAACCATCTTGGGCGCGTCCGGTCCGCCTTCATCGGAACGCCGACTCCTTGCTCAGACCAACCCGTAGGGCAGCTGGGTACTCGAGGCGATCTCGAGGAGGCGGTTGTACTTGGCGACGCGCTCGCCGCGCGCGGGTGCGCCGGACTTGAGCTGCCCACCGCCGGCGGCGACGGTCAGGTCGGCGATGAAGCTGTCGGCTGTTTCCCCGGAACGGTGGGACACCTGCTGGGTGTACCCGGCCTGGCGGCACAGCCGCATCGCCTCGAGAGTCTCGGTGACGGTGCCGATCTGGTTGAGCTTGATCAGCGCCGAGTTGCCGACCTTACGCTCAATGGCTTCGGTGATGATCGCGGGGTTTGTCACGAAGATGTCGTCCCCCATGATCTGCGTGGTGCCGGCGAGCCGGCTGGTCAATGCGGTCCAGCCGTCCCAGTCGCCCTCGGCGAGACCGTCCTCGATCGACCACACGGGGTAGTTGGCGACGATCGCCGCGTACCGCTCGATCATGTCGCCGCTCGTCAGGGCCTCCCCCGCCACGTGGTAGGCACCGTCGGAGTAGAACTCGCTCGCGGCGGGGTCCAGCGCGATCGCCACGCCCTGGCGGCCGGCGGTGTACCCGGCCGCCTCGATCGCCTGCACCAGCAGCGCGAGCACGTCCTCCGGGCGGGTGATGTCCGGGGCGAACCCGCCCTCATCTCCGAGCCCCGTCGCGAACCCCTTCTCCTGGAGCAGCCCGCGCAGCTTCGCGTACACGCCCGCGCCGGCGCGGACCGCCTCGGGCAGCGACGGCGCGCCGATCGGGGCGATCATGAACTCCTGGAAGTCGAGCGAGTTCGGCGCGTGCGCGCCGCCGTTGAGGACGTTGAAGTGCGGCACCGGCAGGCGCGGCGCGATCCCGGCGGGGTTGAGGTACTCGAACAGCTCGCCGCCCGTGGACAGCGCGCGCGCCAGTGCCATCGACACCCCGACGGTCGCGTTCGCGCCCAGGCGCGCCTTGTTGGCGGTGCCGTCAGCGGCGATCATCGCCGCGTCGACCTCCGCCAGGGACGACCATGTCCGTCCGCCAAGCAGGTCCTTCAGCTCACCGTTGACATTGGCGACCGCGCGGGTGACGCCCTTGCCGCCGTACCGGGCCGGGTCGCCGTCACGCAGCTCGACGGCCTCCCGGCTGCCGGTCGACGCCCCGGAGGGCACCCCTGCCCGGCCCGTCGCGCCCGAGCCCAGCCCGACGTCCACCTGCAGGGTCGGGTTGCCACGCGAGTCGAGGATCTCCAACGCGGACAGGCCGGTGATCGTGAACGTCGTGTCTGCAGTGCTCATCATGTGCTCCTCTCGAGACCGCCACCCGAGGTGGGCGACGGCAGTGACCTGAGGAGGACCGGGACGACCCGACCCCTGGAGGCCGTCGTCGGGATCACGGCAGTCTCCACCCTCGTGGCAAGACCAGGGACCGTTGGCGGCGACGTCGCCGCGGTTGAAGGTGAGCCCCACCACCGTGATGCGGCAACCCTATCGACGAAGTCGGTGCCGAGCCGGACGAACGTCCCAGGCTGCATTCTCCGAGGTGAAGGTGCTGGTCATCCCCGCCCGTCAGGCGACTGGCCGCTGCCGACCGCCGTCCTCGTCGAGGCCGCCGCGGGCCCGGCGAAGATGCGGTCGTACAGGTCGCGGCCGTAGCTGGTCGGCAGCGGCCGGCCTTCCATGACGCGGAACGTTCGCCGCCCACCAGGATGCCGCTCGGCCCGGAGGAAGAGCTGTCCGCCCTCGTGCCGCTCGTAGCACGATTGCGCGAGGTCGAACAGGTGGGTGACGAAGAAGACCTTGACCCCCGTCTCGAGCAGACCGCGGACGACCTGTCGCGCGATCTCCGACCCCTCCCGCTCGTTCGTCGCCGCGAACGACTCGTTGAACAACACCAGGGATCCGGGCACGAGCTGATCGACGATCTCACTCATCCGCTTCAGCTCCTCGTCGAGCTTCCCGCTGTTCATCGCGGAGTCCTCCTCACGCTTGTAGTGCGTGAGGATGCGGGTCCGGATATCGGCGGCGAACGACTCGGCCGGCACCTGCATCCCGGCCTGCATCATCAGCTGGGCGATGCCAACGCTGCGCAGGAACGTCGACTTACCACCCTGATTGGCGCCCGTGATCATCACGAGGTTCGTGCCCGGTGCCTCGACGTCGTTGCCGGTGACCCGCTCCTGCGAGCGCAGGCTGAGGCAGACGTCGTACAACTCCCGGCACATCAGGCCAGACTCACCCCGCAGCGGTCTCGGGGTGCACAGCGGCTCCCCCTTGCCTGTGAGGCGGGCGTCGACCCGCAGGCAACCGACGTAGAAGGCCAGCTCGCGGCGCAGCATCAGGAAGAAGCTGAGAATGTGATCGACGGACTGCGCGAGGGCGTTGGCCGCCAGGTTGATTCCCCGGTCGCGCAACTCCCCCATCGCCCGCGCTCCGGCCTCGTCCCGGTCAGAGATCCGGAAGGTGTACGAGATGCGACTTTCGCCGGAAAGCGCACCGAACCACGTGCGCTTGGTTTGCCCAGGCCTGCGCAGGACATAGTTGATGCCGTTGTTGCCCGTCCCGAGCTCGGCGCTGACCAGCACACCGCGGCGGAACTCGAGCTGTTTGAGGTGTGCGACCACCGACTGGAAGTAGTCGTCCGAGAGCTCGTCGGCGATCATCCGGAAGAACCGGGTGAAGCCGTCCGACTGGAAGTCGGCTCCGTGCTGGTCCGCCAAGTTCCGCAACCGCGTGAGCATCACCACGAAGTGCTGCATCGACTCCACGGACCGGAACAGGGTCGACGACGGCGTGGTGAAGATGCTGCGGTAGAACTTCCGCTCGCCGACGATCGCCTCCAGGGCGAGGTCGTACATCTCGCGGACGATGTCGGGCCGCGCCTCGCAGTCGGCGAGCACGCGCTGGCGGTATCCGATCTCGTCCGGCTCTGGCAGGCCGATGAGGATGACCCGGCGGGCGACGTCAGCGACGAAGGCGTCGCCGCCGGCCATGGCCTCGAACAACGTGTCCAGGCCGAGATCGTGGGTCAGGTCGTCAGCATTGGCGGGCAGGTCGGCGCCCATGTCGAAGTCCTTGCCAGTGTGCAGGAGGAAGACCTTCATCGCGGTATCCGCTCCGTCAGTGCCGCGTAGCCGAGCCGGTACTTGTCGGCGATGGCGACGGCGTAGGAGAGCCCATCGGCGGGACGGCGGGCGATCGTGAAGGTCCGCACGGTGGGATCGTCCGGGAGCACGGTGCTGACCATGCTGACGGTCGACTCGCCCAGCCGGGTGAGCTCATCGACGAACGTGACACACACGCACAGGGCGTCGAGGGCGATGATCTTCTCGAGCACCCTCGACCCCAGGAAGATGGCGTCCTGCAGGCTCGTGGACGTGAAGATCTCGTTCATGATGATGATGCTGCGCGGCGTCGCCTGCTCGAGGATCGAGTGGATCCGCAGCAGTTCGTCCTGCAGTTTGCCGACGAGGTCCTGGAGGTTCTCCTCGCGCTCGAAATGGGTGAATAGCCGGTCGAACAGGAAAAGGCGCGCCTCGCGGCCCGGCACCAGGCACCCGAGGGCCGCCACGTAGTGCAGCTGGGCGAACATTCGAGCGAAGGTCGTCTTGCCGCCCTGGTTCGGTCCGGAGACGACGATGATGCGCTCCGAGCCCTGCAGGAAGATGTCGTTGCGCACGACCGGTGTCGGCCCGTGGACCAGCTTGTTCGCCAGCGCGATGTCGAACGTGTCGCGGGCGAAGACCTCCTTGGAGTCCGCGCTCACCTGCGGGTAGCAGAACTCCAGCCCGGCCCGCTCGAGGTGAGCGACGAACTCGAGGACGGCGAGGTAGAACTGCACCTCCCGGTCGAACGCCGCGATCGTCGGGTCGAGGAAGTCGTGGTGGCGAGCACGGAACGCCGTCAGGCCCGCGAACGGCTCCGGGTACAGCAACGCGACAAGGTCCACGACGCCCGCCTCGACGTGGTTCATCTCGCCGCCGGTCGACAGGTTGACCCGGTAGTCCTTGACTGCGCCCTGCTTGAACCGGTCGAACGTGGCCAGCACCTCGGCGCCGTGGTCGGCCTCCCCGTCGTATCGGCTGACCTTGATCCGGCCTCCCCGGAAGTGCAGCGTGTAGCGGACCTCGGCCAGGTCGCTCTTGAGGCCGCGGGTCTGCGCGACGAGGCCGGTAAAGCCGGAGTTCGCGGCATACGCCGACAGGAACTCGCGGAAGGAGCGCAGTCCCCGGGATGCGAGCTCCGCACGATCCAGGTCCCGCACGAACGAGCCCACGGCCTCGCCATAGAGCTCGGCGGTGTCTAGGAACCAGCTCTCCTGTTGACGTGGGTAGTGAAGCTTCGCCGCCTGCTCGAGGCCGGCGCGCACGGCCCGCATCGTCGTCGCGAACTGCGCGACCGCGCCCGCGACCTCGGATCGCTCCAAGTCGCGAAACACGGCCTGGCGGTAGGCGACGGCGTCGACCGTGTGCAACGGGAGGTAGAAGAACGGGGTCAGGTCGTACTCCTGGCGGCCCGCCATGATCGCTTCGACGACCTGACCGAGGTTCAGATCCGCGAAGGACGGGGGCTCGGCGCGAACGTCCGGCGGCGGTTCGTCGAACAGGATGCTGTGAAATGGCGTGCGAACAGGGGCGAGCGTTCGCATCTCGGACGGGCTCGGGCTCAACTGACGCTCCTTCCACGCGTCGTGCGTGTCAGGGACCGTCAGCGGCAGATGCCGCGGCTACGTGGGCGAGCCCCATCGCCCGGTCTCAGTATCCCTCGTCTCCCCGCTTCAGACCAGGGAGGAACCAAGCGGTCACCACAGGTTGCCCAGGTGCGCCGCGCCGATCCGGGTCGCCCCGCATCGTCTGAGCAGTCCCGGGATCTCGCTCCAACCCACCGCGAACGCCCAGCCGCCGAGCACGTCGGTCAGCCAGTGCACGCCGAGGTAGACCCGTGACAGTCCGACGACGACGGCGAGCGCGACCAACGGCGCCGCCGACTCCGCTCGCAGCCCGCGCAGCGTCACGATCGTCGCGAGAGCACTCGCGGTCGCATGCTTGGAGGGAAAGCTGGCACCGTGCGGAGTCGTACGCCACAGGCTCTCGGGTGGCCTTTCACGCGCGACGGCATCGGAAAGCGCTCTGCGGGCAGCGAGGCCGGCCAGGGCCGTCCCGATCTGCCCTACCGACCCGCGTGTCGCCGCGACGGCCGAGCCCGACCAGGACGACGCTCGCGATCGAGAGCGCCACCCCGGGAGCCCCGAGCACGCTCAGCCCACGTGCGCACGCGAGCGGGAGACCACTGCGAGGTGAGCCCGCCACGATCGTCGCCCCCCACGCGTCCAGTCGGGCCGGCCGTGGTCGCCGAGCCCGGCGCGCCAAATCTGCCACCGCCACCGAACACGCCAGAAGGCGCAGCGCCGGGCCGACCCGATGCGCGCAGGCGTCACCGAAACCGGCCCGAGTACGGTTCACAGCCAGGACCTCCTCCCGGGCGACGGCCGGGAAACAGCGACCCGAAGATGGTCATCGATCGGCTTCGGAGGTGTCAGCGTCGCGGGCGGCATGGGCGCTCGTGAGCTTGAGTGGCAGGCTCCAGCCCGCGAACCAGCCGAGCGCCTCTATCCAGGAGGCGTTCTCCTCCGGCGTGGCGGAGGGGCCGTTCTTCGTCATCGTGCGCAGGAGCCCGATCATCGACACGTGCGTCTGGTCCAGCGCGGCGCCCACATGGCGCGCCTCGGCCGGGGCCAGGGGCCGCGCGCCGAGGTGCACGCGACAGAGCAGCCCGGGCCCAGCGCCCGCCGTGGCCTCCCCGCGAGCGTCGTCCCCGGGGAGCTCATCGACGCATTCGGGGCAGGCCCTAGGACGCCAGATGGGTTCGGTCTCGTGGCACCATCGCGCGGTCCAGGTCGCGGCGTTCGCCTCGACCGTCGATCGACCCAGGTCGAGCCCCCCATACCCGCGCATGGCGGCATCCCGGTCGGCCAGCCCCGGCAGGCCGGACCCGGTCGCGGTGTCGACGAGCACGTCGCAGATCCGGCAGGAGTCCGTCGGCACGACGAGCCCGCGGAGGTCACGGGTCCAGGGCGCGTGCCGGGTGCGCAACCGGTGGGCGACGTCATCGGCGAGGGTCTCGTACAGGACGCAGACGTCGAAGGGCTGGTGTCCGCCGCGGTCGCCCGCGCCGTGGGTCCAGAGCTCGATCTCGACCTGGGCGTAGCCCCAGGAGTGCCGCGCGCACAGGCCCATCGCACGGCGCAGGTGCTGGCGGATCCCGCCGATCATGATGTCGCCGTGCAGGAACGCCCAGAGCTCGCGGACCTCGCGTTGCGTCAGGGCGGCGTCGGTCGGCGGGGTGGCGCCAGCCACGGTCGGGGCGACCAACCCGCCCTCGTCAGCACTCACACGGACCTCCTGCCGGAGGAACCATCAGCCGTTGCGGCGGTTGCGGTGTCTGACGACCTGGGCGGGATCCATCGCCTCGGTCCAGGTTACGCGCGCCCTGCCTGACCTGCCAACGGACTCGCGCTACCATCACCAGCGGTGATGGAACCCGCCTGAATCGCAGTCAGATTCGAACCGCCAGACCGGCTGATGGCTCCTGCCCCGTAATCGACACGGGCGGGTGAGCCATGCCACGACCCATTCACGCCGCGACCCATCGAGCTGCCCAGCTCCCGATGGGTCGCCGAGCGGTCCGCCCGGACCCACTTCGTGAGCGAATTCATCGGGACCTCGTCGTCGCGCAAGGCAACTCCCCCTACGCGCCGCGGGTTGGCCGCCCTCGACTCGCCGGACACGTCCGCCATCGAGGAGCGCACGACCACCAACGCCGAGGCCCTCCCGGTCGCCGACGAGGCAGGCACCGAGCAATGACCGTCCGCATTCCCCGAAAACGGAAGGCCCGACCGTGAACTGCGTCGACTGCGAGACCATCCTCCGCCGGAACACACCCGCGATCGCGGTGTGCACAATGTGCGGTGCCGGCCTTTGCACGGAGCACGCACTGACGCCTGCACGTCACGACCCGGCTCAGGCATCCGGCGGCCGGCCGCAGAGCCGGGGACACGCGTCTCTGCTCAGCTGCTACGCCTGCTCGATCCTTGGCTCGCACGGTTGAAGATGTGCCGGGACCGGCTGACGGAAGTCAGCCGCGAACGGGCTGCTAGGGCGTTGACCACGACGACCCCGCGAGCAAGGCGATGAGCATGTAGGCGTCCAGCCGCGCGGACCGCGTCCTGCGCGCGGACACTCCGATGGACTCACCCCGGTGCGGACCCCGGGTGCGGCCCGAGTCGTTTGAGGCTCGGGCCGCACGCGTTCAGTGCGCGAGGGATCTCAGGCGAGTGACTTCGTAGGGACGGCCATGACCCAACTCAGACC
>NZ_DATCNW010000091.1:0-4413 GCF_036565025.1 Pengzhenrongella sp. | reverse complement strand
GACACGCCGCACAATTCACGACGAACCGATTTTCAATCAACCAAGATGGTGATACTTCCAAATCGGACGCCTATTCAAACTGCGATGAGCGCCTCGCGCGGATCAGCCCGCCCCACCCCACGACAACCTGACCAGTTACTCGGGCACAGCGATGGTGCCCAGGCTGCGATCGACGAGGACCTCAGGCAGCGAGGGCGTGGGTACGGACGATTGACTCAACGACCTGGGCGGGCACTCGGAACTCCTCGGCGACGTCTTCGATCGAATCTCCAGCGAGGAACATCTGCAGAATGTCCTCGGTCCTCACTCCTCGCTCAGCGAGCATCGGCTGCCCGAAGACAAACCGCGGATCGACGATCACGTCGGCGCCTTCGTAGGCGACCAGACGAACACGCTCGGGTCGGTCGTCGGGCCCCCAGGTGATGTGGGTGAGGCCTCGTTCGATGACCCCGGGCAAGCCTCCTTGCCTGTCCCGTGCGCGGAGCCACTCTGAGGCCGCGTCACGATCTGGCAAGTTCAGGAGAACGTCCTTGCCGTCGTGCGCAAGGGCTCCTCGAACAAGGAAGCGAGCGCCGAGCAACTGTCGGGCAGCCGCCATCCCTGTAGTCACCGACTGCATCGACAACCCGTCCCGCCGCAACTGCAGGTAGAACTGCGCTTCGGCCATGGCAATGAACGGAAGACGGGCTGACTTGGGCGTCTCGGGGGTGAGCGAACGGATCAGGTCTCCCCGATTCACCCATCGTCGGAGGGTTTCGTCGCTCATCCGAAGGTGCATCGCCGCCTCGCTGATCGTGTACAGCGGCACGTCGAACCTTGGATCGCGTTCGCTCGACGCCATGCTTCCTCCGCTCTAACTCACGTGACTGCGCCAGGTTAGGGCTGACCGCCCACACAGCGCCTGAACCGGACAGATCAGCGTGACTCACCGTACGGCAGCCGATCTAGGTTCCACGTCGAATTCATTTTCGAGTGCTCGCCGATCACCCCGCGACCTTCTGTTCCTCTCGCCAAGAGCAACTTGGTTAGACACTCGTGGCGTGCGAGTTTGGCGACTCAGGCCTGGTCGGTGGGCATGATCCACAGCTCGCCGACGGACGTGTGCCGGGGGCGGGTGACCATGTACGCGACGCCGTCGGCGATGTCCTCGGGGGCGAGGACCTCGTAGAAGGGGTCGATCATCTCGCCTCGGATCTCGGGCCTGTGGTGCGAGCCCAGCTCGGTCTCGACGCCGCCCGGTTCGAGGACGCCGACCCGCACGTGCCGCTGCGTGACCTCCTGGCGCAGGGACTCGGTGAACCCGTTCACGCCGAACTTCGTCAGGCTGTACGCGGCGTAGCCGCTCCAGGCCACGCGCCCGGCAATCGAGCTGAATGTTCACGATGTCCGCGACCCGGCGCGGGCCCTGCGCCGCGGCTTTCAGCAGGTGCGGCAAAGCGGCGCGGGTGGTGGAGAGCATGCCCTTGACGTTGACGTCGATCATCCGCTCCCAGTCCTCGGCGTCCGCGCCGACGACGGGCCCCAGGAGCATCAGCCCGGCGTTGTTGACCAGGGTGTCCAGCCGCCCGAACCGCGCGACGGCCTGCTGCACGGCGCCCTCCGCCTGCGTGCGGTCGGTGATGTCGGCGGCCACCACCAGCGAGCTCCCGCCCGCCTCGTCGATCTCGGTGGCGAGGGTCTCCAGACGGTCCTTGCGACGGGCCACGAGCACGACGGCGGCGCCGTGCGCGGCGAGCCGCGAAGCGGTGGCAGCGCCAATCCCGCTGCTAGCCCCCGTGACGATGGCAACGGTTCCAGCAAGTGTCGACTCCATGATGACTCCTTCTCTCTCTCTCTCTCTCTCTCTCGGCAAAGGCGGCAAACCCATCGCCGAACTCGGAGGTTTACGTCGAACTCGCACACTGCACCGTGTCCGAGTTCGACGTAGACCTCCGAGTTCGTGCGCACGCGAACCCGCGCTTGCCGACCGCGCTGACGACCCGCTGCCCGGCCTGCTGCTCGACGTCAGTGCAGCGCTCTGTGCAGCGAAAGTGCACCAAAACGACGCATTCACTGCACTCTGGCTGCACTGAGAGATGCACTGAGCCCGCTCACTGACGGGATTGACGGGCTGACCCCGGCGTCGAGCTCGCCGGCTACCCGCGCGCCGGTCGGGCCAGCGAGCCGGTCGGCCAGCCCCGGCCTGTCCCTGATCGCGTTCAGCGCCGACGCCGGCTCGCCCGACGACGACGCGCTGCGGCTCCTCGCCGGCTGGGCCGCCACCCACGCCCCGGCCGACGCCCTGGCGACCGGCGAACCAGGCGTGAGCCGCAGCCGCCGGTACAGAGAGGCTGGCCGCGGGTGACCCGGCTATTTGCTGAATGCGGCGATGATGCCCATCACGGCCGGCCCGAGCAGCACGACGAACAGCGTCGGCAGGATGCACAGCAGCAGCGGGAAGATGACCTTCACCGGTATCTGCATCGCCTTCTCCTCGGCGCGCTGGCGACGCTTCAGCCGGATCTCCGACGCCTGCGTGCGAAGCACCTGCGCGATCGCGATCCCGTACTGGTCGGCCTGGATGACGGCGCGCAGGAAGCGATGCAGGTCGGGCACGTCCGTGCGCTCGGCGAGCGCCAGGTAGGCCGCGCGCCGGGGCTGCCCCACCTGGATGTCCTGCAGCGTCCGGACGAGCTCGTCGGCGAGCGGACCCGTGCCGTTGCGGGCGGCCCGGGTCATCGCCGACTCGAAGCCGAGCCCCGCCTCGACCGCGATCGTCATCTGGTCCAGCGTGTCGGCCAGTGCCAACCCGATCGCCTTCTGGCGCTCCTGGCCCCTGCTGTGCAGCAACAGCTCGGGGGTCATGTAGGCGACCCCGGTCACGATCACGGCCAGGACGAGGTGGCCCAGTCCGGGCGCGCCGCTGACGAGAAGCCCGCCGAGTGCGACGCCCACGGCCGCGAGCACGAGCTTGGCGGCGGCCAGCCGCTCGAGCGGCCAGGCGGGCGGTCTGCCCGCCGATCGGAGCAGCCGCTCGAGGCGGGCGAGAAAGCCGGCGGGCGTGAGCTGGCGAGCCAGCGACGGCGTGGCGGCGGAGCGTCGGAGCGGATCGCCTTCCGGGAGCTCGAGTCCGGCCGTCAGGTTCCGCACCGCCCGTGTGCGGCCCGGGTTCCGGGCCGCGAGCGGCAACCAGACGAGGATCGCCAGCCCAAGACCGACGCCGAGCGCGCCCAGGAACACCACCGGTGGCATCATGCGAACCGCCCCTCTCGAGCGCTAGAACTTGAACGAGACGACCTTGCGCAGCCAGAGCGCTCCGACGACCATCTGAATCACGCAGAGGACGATCAGCGCGTAGCCGAGCGGGCTCTGGGTGAACTTGGCGAGGTAGCTGGGGTTGGTGAGGCTCAGGAAACCGGTCACGCCGAACGGGAGAGCCATCAGCACGTAGGCGGAGAGCGTGCCCTCCGCGCTCAGCGCCTTCACCTGTCGGCGGATCTGATTGCGCTCCCGGATGGTCGTGCCCACCTGGTCGAGCACCTCGGCGAGGGCGCCGCCCACCTCCCGGTGGATGGCGATCGCCTGGGCGATCCAGTTGAAGTCTTCGCTCTGCATCCGTTCCGAGACGTCCTCCAGGGCCTTGCCCAGGTCTCGGCCCACGCGCGTCTCGTTGACCACCCGGGCGAACTCCTCCGCGGTGGGCGACTCGGCCTCCCGAGAGACCGCATCCATGCCACGCAGGAGACTGTGCCCGGCGCGCAGGCTGCTCGCCAGCAGCTGCACGGAGTCGTCCAGCTGGTCGGCGAACGCCCGCTGGCGCTTGCCCGTGCGGACCTTGAGGATCATCCTGGCGATCACCGGAACGAGCAGCGCGAGAAGCACGGCAAGCAGGAACCCGGACAGCAGAAGTCCCACGGCGGCGGCGGTGACCATTCCCGCTCCCACCAGGATCAGGTAGTCGCCCGGGCGCAGGGACACTCCGGCGCGTGCCAGCGCCTCCGCACGCGCCACCCGGCGACCGTCGCGGCTCAGCCGGGAGTCGACGAGCTCGAACAGGCGCTCCGTGGCGGTCGACAGCGACGACGAGCTCGGCACGACTCCCGGCATCAGGCGCTCGGGCGGGAGCCTGCGGGTTCGCGGTCCACTGACGCAGACCGCCGCCGCGGCCAGCGCGCCGTAGCAGGCCAGCAGGCCCAGCACCGCTCCGGGCATCACAGCGCATCAGGATCGGTCGCCCCGAAGACCCGCGGGGAGAGTTGGATTCCTTGGTCACGGAACCGGTCGGTGAACCGCGGACGGACCCCGGTCGGCACGGGCTTGCCCAGGAACCGGCCGCGTGCGTCCACCCCCGCGCTGTAGTCGAACAGGAAGGCGTCCTGCAGCGTGACGGTCTCGCCCTCCATGCCCTGGACCTCGGTCACGTGCGTCACCCGC
>NZ_DATCNW010000090.1:0-29287 GCF_036565025.1 Pengzhenrongella sp. | reverse complement strand
GAGCTGAGCGGTCGTCAGCCGCACCCGCCGGGCCAGGTCGGCCATGTCGACGAACGGCCCGTTCGCGGTGCGCTCGGCCACGATCGCGGTCGCGGCGTCCTCGCTCACCCCGCGCACCGAGGCGAGACCGAGCCGGACGGCGAGCGCGCCGCCGTCGTCGGACGTCATGCCGGGAGCGGCGAGGCTCGGCCGTACCGCACTGCCCCCCGGCAGCGGTGCGAGCGGCAGCACCGGACCCGCGGCGCCCGGGACCCGTTCGAGCCCGGCCTGCACCCCCGAGGCGAGCACGTCGGGGCGCAGCGCGGTCAGCCCGTGCCGCCGCGCGTCGGCCACCAGGGTCTGCGGGGAGTAGAAGCCCATCGGCTGGGCGGCCAGCAGCCCCGCGTAGAACGCCGCCGGGTGGTGCACCTTGAGCCAGGCGCTCGCGTACACGAGGTAGGCGAAGGAGTAGGCGTGCGACTCCGGGAAGCCGAAGTCCGCGAACGCCTTGAGCTTGTCGAAGATCTGCTCCCCGACCTCGCGCCCGATCCCCTTCGCCGCCATGCCTTTGAGCAGGCGCGCGTGCAGCGCCTCCATCTTCTCGGTGGACCGCTTGGAGCCCATCGCCCGGCGCAGCTGGTCCGCCTCGGCGCCGGTGAAGTCGGCCACGTCGATCGCCATCTGCATGAGCTGCTCCTGGAACAGCGGCACGCCGAGGGTCTTGGCGAGCGACTTCTCGAGCAAGGGGTGCAGGTAGGTGACCTTCTCGCGGCCCTGGGCGCGGTTGATGTACGGATGGACCGAGCCGCCCTGGATCGGCCCGGGCCGGATGAGGGCGACCTCCACGACGATGTCGTAGAAGGCCCGCGGTCGCAGTCGGGGCAGCGTGGACATCTGGGCGCGGGACTCGACCTGGAACACCCCGACCGTGTCCGCCGCGCACAGCAGGTCGTACACGAGCGGGTCCTCCTGCGGCAGGCCGTGCAGGTCGAGCTCGACGCCCTCGTGCTCGCGGGCCAGGTTGAACGCGATCTGCAGCGCGGTGAGCATGCCCAGGCCGAGCAGGTCGAACTTCACCAGCCCCGCGTCGGCGCAGTCGTCCTTGTCCCACTGGAGCACGGTGCGCCCGGGCATCCGGGCCCACTCCACGGGGCAGACCTCGATCACCGGCCGGTCGCACAGCACCATGCCGCCGGAGTGGATGCCCAGGTGCCGGGGCAACCGAAGGAAGCGCTCGGCGAGGTCGAGCACCGGTGCCGGGATCTCGTCGAGGTCGCTCGCGGGCGGCGGGCGCAGCGCCGGGACGACGTCGTGCCTGTCGTCCGAGACGGCGCCCGCGACGTCGTCGTAGGGGCTCCCCCAGGCGGACTTGACCGGTCCGGCGCCGGGGATGGGGACGGCGGGGGCCGCACCGCGCAGGCTCCCCCAGCGCTCGATGCTCTTGCTCCAGGCGTCCTGCTGCCCGACGTCGAACCCGAGCGCGCGGGCGGCGTCGCGCACCGCGGAGCGCGGGCGGTAGGAGATGACGTTCGCGACCTGCGCGGCGTGCGTGCGCCCGTGCTTGGCGTAGACGTACTGGATGACCTCCTCGCGGCGCCCGGACTCGATGTCGACGTCGATGTCCGGCGGGCCGTCGCGCTCGGGTGCCAGGAACCGCTCGAAGAGCAGGCCGTGCCGGACCGCGTCCACGGCCGTGACCCCCAGCGCGTAGCAGACCGCCGAGTTCGCGGCCGACCCCCGCCCCTGGCACAGGATGCCGTTCTCGCGGCAGAACTCGACCAGGTCGTGCACGATCAGGAAGTACCCGGGGAAGGTGAGGCTCTCGATGACGTCGAGCTCGCGCGCGATCTGCGCGTAGGCACCCGGCACCCGCTCCGACTCGCGCGGGCCGTACCGGCGCGCCGCCCCGCGCCAGGTCAGCTCGCGCAGCCAGGTCGCCTCGGTGTGGCCGGGCGGCACCGGGTACGGCGGCAGCGCGGGGGCGACCAGGTGCAGATCGAACGCGCACTGCGCGCCCAGCGCGGCCGCGTTCGTCACCGCGTGCGGGTACCGCGCGTGCCGGGCGAGCATCTCGGCCGCGGACCGCAGGTGCGCCCCGCCGGTGGCGGGCAGCCAGCCGTCGAGGTCCTCCAGGGACGACCGTGCCCGCACGGCGGCCAGCGCACCGGCCAGGTCGGCGTCCCGCGGCGTCGCGTAGTGCACGTTGCCGGTCGCGACGAGCGGCAGGCCCGACGACGCGGCGAGGCCGGCGAGCGCATCGATGCGTTCGGAGTCCATCGGGTCGCCGGTGTCGGTGACCTCGACCGCGACGTTGTCCCGGCCGAACAGGGCCACCAGGCGGTCGAGCTCGCCGCGCGCTGCTCTTTCCCGGTCGGACCGGTTCCGGCCCGCCGTCGGGGAGCCGGGAGCACCCTCGAGGGTGCGGCGCACCGCGCTCTTGCGGCACCCCGTCAGGACGAGCCACTGCCCGGCCGCCTCCTGCGCGAGCTCCTCGAGCCGGTAGGCCGCGGCGCCCTTCTCCCCCGTCGCCAGGTGTGCGGTCGCGATCGCGCGCGAGAGGTTGCGGTAGCCGTCGGGGCCGCGGGCGAGCACGAGCAGGTGGGTCGAGCGCGGGTCGGGCACGCCGGTGGGCGGGTCGAGCACCTGCGCGCCCCGGACGTCGGTGGCGGGCAGGTGCAGCTCGGCGCCGAAGATCGTGGGCAGGCCGACGGCGCGCGCGGCCTGGGCGAACCGCACGACGCCGTACAGCCCGTCGTGGTCGGTGACCGCGAGCGCGGACAGGCCCAGGCGCGCGGCCTCGGCGGCGAGCTCCTCGGGCTGGCTGGCCCCGTCGAGGAAGCTGAAGGCCGTGTGCGCGTGCAGCTCGGCGTAGCGGGGCGTGCTCGGGCGGGCGCTCGGGCCGGCCTTCGTCGGGCGGGGCTCAGTCATAGATCGCCTCGCACGTCCAGGCGCCGCCCGTGCACGCGAGGAGCAGCGCCCGGCCGTCCGCGAGCGCGACCTGCAGGTGCACCCGGCGCCGCGGCGTCTCGCTCCACCAGCGCTCGACCATCGGCCACGGCCCGGCCCACGCCACCACGGGGTGCGGACCGCCGTCCGGACCGAGCGGAGCGGTACCGCGCGGATCGACGGCCCAGCGCACCGCGACCGGCGGCGCGCTCATCGCCAGCC
The DNA here is from genome assembly GCF_036565025.1 of Pengzhenrongella sp. Classification (NCBI taxonomy): domain Bacteria; kingdom Bacillati; phylum Actinomycetota; class Actinomycetes; order Micrococcales; genus Pengzhenrongella; species Pengzhenrongella sp. The sequence continues at coordinate 26,140 of NZ_DATCNW010000090.1, read as the reverse complement.
GCGCGTCCACCCGCACGGCGAGCCCGCCGACATCGAGCACCTCGACCCGCGCGGGCTCCACGAGCACGGTCGCGGGAGCCGGCTCGGGCAGCCGGCCGGGCCACGGCCGGTCCGCGGCGCGCGGCGGCGTCTGGGCATCACCCCACGGCACCAGGTGGACCTGGTCCCGCACATCGCGCCCACCCTGCAACGCGGCCACCAGGACCCCGTCACCGCCGAGCAGGCCCTGCACGCGCAGCAGCGCGCGGTGGGCGCGCAGGTCGCCGCCGCTGGCCCCGCCCCACAGCTGTCCCTGCTCGGCGCCGGCGGGGGCCACCTCCTCGGCCGCAATCCCGATCCGCACCAGGGCCGCGGGCGCGGGAGAGGTCCCGGCCCCGGCGCCACGGCCGTGGCCATGTCGGTTCCGATTCCGAATCCCATTCCCATTCCCGCGCGAGCGCGAGTGCGAGCCACCGACCTCACCCGAGCCATCCGACCCGCCCGACCCCCGCAGGGCGCTGCCCGACAGCCAGCCCTCGAGCTGCCAGCGCACCCGGTCCGTGATCCGCGCGGGACTCAGCCCGCCGAGCCCGCCGGCATCGGTGCGCCAGGTGCGCACGAGCTCCTCCCCCGCGTCGGTGCGCGCGGTGATCCGGAGCCGCCCGCAGCTCACCGACCGTTCCAGCAGCATCGCCTGGAGCTGCTCGGCGAGGCGTCGGGCGGCGAACGCCGCGGCATCGATCCGTTCCGCGGGCGGATCGAGCTCGCAGCCGACCTCGATGTCGGGCTCGAGGCGCCGGCGGACCGGCGGTCGCACGTCCTGGCCACACGCCATCCGGTGCGCCCAGGTACCGAGCCGCCCGAACCGCGCCTCGACATCGGCGGCCGGGAGCGCCGCCAGGTCGCCCAGGGTGCGCAGCCCGAGCCGGTGCAACAGGTCCAGCAGGGTGGCGACCTCCGCCACCGCCCGGTCCCCCATCGCGGCGTGCACCAGCTCGTCGACGGCGAGCGGGTCGAGGAATGCCCGCGTGCGCTCGGGCGGCACCACGCACGAGGCGCGCGCCGCGAGGATCGCCGCCAGCACGCCGTCGGCCACGCCCACCTGGCACTCGTGCCCGGTGTGCTCGGCCACCCGTACCACGAGCTCCTCGGCGAGCGCCTGCTCGGACCCGTGGAAGCGGCTCGCGCCGCCGGCCGGGAGCAGCAGCAGCCCCGGGCGCGCCACCTCCAGCCCCGCGACCACGGTCTCGGCGGCCGCGGCGACCGGCTCGAAGGTGCGCGTGTCGCGCCCCTCGTCGACCGTGAGCAGCACGAGCTCGGGGCAGCACTCCTGCGCCTGGCGCCGGCGCATGCCGCGGCGCACCCCCTGGGTCCTGGCGAGGGCGGAGACGGCCGTGATCCGGCGCCCGTCGTGCACCGCGGCGGGCTGGTCGGCGTCGGTCTGCCCGTCCGCCATCGCGGCGATCACCGGCCAGTCCGGCACCCACAGCACGGCCGTGCGGACGGCGGCGCTCCCCGGGGCTCGGGTCCGGTCGGGAGTTCGCGTGCTGATCGGGGTTCGCGTGCTCATCGCCGACGCCTCAACCGACCAGCCGCAGCGGTGCGCCGTCGTCGGCCGCTGGGACCGCCGGAACCAGGCCCGGCGGATCGATCGGCGAGCCGGCCTGCTCGAGCACCGGCAGGACCACCTCGGCCCGGACGGGACGGCCCGCACTGCCGCGCCCGCCGCGAGTCACGGCCAGCCGGTGGCTGCGCAGGTGCCCGTACCCGGCGCCGAGCCCCGTCCAGCCGGTGGCCTCGGCGGTGAGCACGAGGTGTGCGCCCGGCCAGGGTGCGGTCGACAGCAGCACCGCACCGCGCTCCCGGGCCCGCGCCATGAGGCGGCGCCGATCGGAGTCCACGAGCGCCGCGGCGGAACCGACGATCACCAGGTCGACGCCGTCGAGGAGCGCGGCCAGCACGGTCGGCGCATCCGGTCCCGGGCGCGGGACGAGGGCCAGGCGGTCGAGCTCGACGCCGGCCTGCTGCGCGGCGAGGACCCCGACCCCGGGCAGACCGACCACGGCCACCCAGGCCCCCTCGCGCGAGGCGCGGGCGACCAGCGCAAGCACGAGCGAGGTGGACCCGGTCACCACGAGGGTGCCCCCGCGGTGCAGCGCCCCCTCGGGCAGCAGGTGCGCCAGGGGTGCCGCGACGGGCAGCGGCGGCCGGTCGGGATGACCCGCCCGACCGCGATGGCGCGGGCGCGATGGCGCGAGGACCTGGGGCGAGACCGGCACCCTGGGCGAGACCTGAACGGGTGCCGCGGACGTAGGTGCAGCGAGCGCGGGTACCGCGAGCGCGGGTGTAGCGGCGAGCGCGGAGGCCGGCATGCTCCGCGCCCCGGTACGCAGCTCGGCGCGCCGCAACGCCTCCCGCGCGCGGAGGGAGCGGTCCTTCACGGTCGTCACGTCGCCCTCCCACCTTTTGCCATGTTCTGCTCGTTTTAGAACATGCGTTCTATCCTTCCCTCTAGTAGACGACCCCAACGCCCGGCTGTCAACCGCCCCGATGCCTCACGCCGGGCCACGACTCGCCGTCCGTGAGCCACTATGTCGGTGCGGTCAGACATGATGGCCCGATGGACCTCACCCGCCCGATTGCCCCCGACCCGTACGCGCTGCTCCCCCGCGTGCCGTCGTTCACCCTGGTGAGCGACGACGTCGCCGACGGCGCCCCGCTCGCCGACCAGCACTCGGACGCGGGTGACGTCTCCCCGCACCTGCGCTGGGAGGACATTCCCGCGGGAACGCGCTCGTTCGTCGTGAACTGCTTCGACCCGGACGCCCCGACCCCCGCGGGGTACTGGCACTGGACCGTCTTCGACCTGCCCGCGACAATCACGACGCTGGCCACCGGCGCCGGCCAGCCGGACGGCGCGCGCCTGCCCCTGCCCGCCCTGCAGGCCCGGCACGACGGCGGCGGCGCGGGCTACACCGGCGCCGCGCCCCCGCCCGGGGACCGCGCGCACCGGTATGTCTTCGCGGTGCACGCCCTCGACGTCGAGAGCCTCGGCCTGACGCCCGAGGCCACCCCTACCGCGGTGGCCTTCAACACCCTGTTCCACACGATCGGCCGCGCCGTGCTGACCCCGACGTTCCAGCGCTAGTGGGTGCGTCCATGACGCTGGCCTCGATCGGGAGCCTGACCTGGCTGCCCGCCGTCGAGCACCCCGAGCTGCTCGCGCCCGGCACGTACGCCGCGCTGCTCACCTGGGCGGCGCTGGACCCGAGCGTCGCCGAGCGGGTCGCGGTCGCGGAGATCGACCCGGAGCTCGCCGACACGGCCGCGCTGACCGCCGCGTACGACCTGCCGCCCGCCGCGTCGGCGAACTGCGTGGTCGTCGCGGGGCGGCGCTCGGGCGAGGAGCGCATCGCGGCCGCCGTCGTGCTGGCGACCACGCGCGCGGACGTCAACAGCGCGGTCAAGCGCCTGCTCGACGTGCGCAAGGCGTCCTTCCTCTCGACGGACCGCGCGACCGAGGAGTCCGCGATGGAGTACGGCGGCATCACGCCCGTCGGGCTGCCGTCGGCCTGGCGCGTGCTCGTCGACTCCCGCGTCGTGGTCGCCGACCCGGCCGACGGCGGCGCGACCGACCCCTCCGGCGGGGTCGTCATCATCGGCAGCGGCCTGCGGCGCTCCAAGATCGCCCTGCCCGGCTCGTTGCTCGCCGGACTGCCGGGCGCCGAGGTGGTCGAGGACCTCGCGATCGACTGACCCGGCGCGGCACTAGGCTCCTCGCCGATGAGCGACGACGGCGGTACCCCGGTGCGTGGCGGTTCGTTCTACGACGCACCGGGGGTGTTCGAGACGTACCGCGAGCATCGCCACGGCGGCACGAGCAGCGCGAACATCGTCATGGAGGAGCCGGCCGTGCTGGCCGAGCTCGGCTCGCTCGCGGGCAAGCGCGTCCTCGACCTGGGCTGCGGCGACGCCACGTTCGGGCGGACGGCGCTCGCCACCGGGGCCCGGTCCTACCTCGGGGTCGACGGCTCGAACGCGATGGTCGGGCGCGCGCGGGATGTGCTCGCGGGCACCGGCGGGGCGGTCGTGCTCGGGGACCTCGAGGACTTCGACGCGGAACCCGGCGCGTTCGACGTCGTGGTCTCCCGCATGGCGTTGCACTACCTCGCCGACCTCGGACCGACGCTCGCCGCCTGCCGGCGCAGCCTGGCTCCCGGCGGGCAGCTGCTGGTCACGGTCGTGCACCCGGTGATCACCGCCCGGCAGGCGCAGGTCGCGCCGGGACTGCGGACCAGCTGGCTCGTCGACGACTTCTTCGTCCCGGGTCCCCGCGAGCGCGCCTGGATGGGCAGCACGGTCACCTGGCACCACCGGACCACCGAGGACTACGTGCGGGAGATCGCCGCGGCCGGGTTCCGGCTGACCGGGCTCAGGGAGTGCGAGCCGGTGCCGGCGCGCTTCGACGGCGACGCCGCCGAGCTCGCGCGCCGCCGCCGCGTGCCGGTGTTCTTGCTGCTCGCCGCCGCACGGGACTGAGCGCGCTCGGGTCCGATCCGCGCTGCTCGGCCCCCACCAGCAACGCTGCGCGGATTGCTACCCCACGAGGTAGCCGACGGCGTCGGCGGCGCACCAGCCCTCGGGGTTCGCGGCCAGCAGCTCGGTGACCCCGGCGAGGTCCGCACCGAGGGTCACGAGTGCCTCCTCGCGGTAGCCGTCCTTGCGGGTCTGTCCGAGCTCGACGTTGGCCATCAGCGCGTTGCACAGGCACTTGCGCCCGACGGTGTCTTCGATCTTGCCGCCCTTGCGGACGTAGACGTCGACGGGCTCGGACGGACAGCGGTAGCCGACGACGCCGGGCGAGCGCTCGTACGGGACGCGCAGGTGGCCGATGTCGCACAGCCGCGGCCGGGCCTCGTACATGGTCTCGTCGGACTGCGTGCCCGGGACGGTCGCGACCTTGAACGGAAAGCCGGTCGGGGAGGCGAGCGGGTCGGTGCGGACCTCGAGCTTGCCCTCCGCGAGGTCGTTGAGCATCTCCTTGCGCAACGTGTCGGCGAGCCCGGACTCCTTCGACAGCGCGAACAGGGTGCCCACCTGGACGCCCGCGGCGCCGGCCAGCATCGCCTGGTTCAGGTGCGCCGGAGTGCAGTACCCGCCGGCGAGCCAGAACGGCAGCCCGACCTCGGCGACCTTGGCAAGGTTGGCCTCGTCGCGCGGGCCGAAGACCGGCTGCCCGTCGTCGTCGAGCACCAGGCGCCCACGCGGGGGCGCGTTGTGCCCGCCGGCGACGGGACCCTCGACGACGAACCCGTCGGGCCGGGTCGAGGGGTCCTTGGCCAGGTAGGCGGCGAGGATGTGCGCGGACACGATCGCCAGGAAGCGGGGTCGGAGCAGCGGGGCGAGCCCACCACCGGTGAGGGCCTCGGGGTCGATCCCCACGGTGAACGGCTCGGTCGAACCGTCGACGTGCAGGCTCAGCGAGCACGCCTCATGACGCGAGAGCTGGTTCAGCAGCCGGGGGATCTCGGTGGGGATCCCGGCACCCATGAGCACGTAGTCGACACTCGCGAGCATGGCGCCGTACGCCGCGCTCGGGGTCGCCATCTGGACCTTCTCCAGGAAGTTGATCCCGACCAGGCCGTCGTGGCCCTCCTTGGCCAGCCACACCTCGGTGAAGTTGGCGACCACCGCGAGCTCGAGCGCGCGCGACGTGGTGTGGGTGCCCAGCTTGGGGACCGGGCGGTACGGCTTGTCGGCTTCCTTGCCGCCCTCGACGAAGAACTTGCGCAGCACTCGGTGCACCATCGCCTGCTCGGGAAAGGCGTCCATCGCGCGGCGCATGTCACCGCCGGGGTCGCCGTCCTGAAGGCGCCGCGCCAGCACGACGTCGAGCGCGGTGCCGGACACGACGCCCAGCTGTCCGGTCTGCGACACGGCCCGGGCAAGCTGCCACGAGGAGACGGCGACGCCCATCCCGCCCTGGATGACGGAGGGCAGCGCCCGTCCGTCCGTCGTATGGGCGCGTTCGGCACCGTCGGTGGTCATCGTGGCCATGGCAGAACCTCCAGCTGAACCTTCTCCAATAAACCTACGGAATCGTAACTTACGCTACCGTAAGTTTGCGGCACCGAGTCCCCCTTGCGCTCGGGACTTAGGTCCTAGGGAGCATCGGACATCTCCAGCCGGGTCGCCCAGAACGCGACCGCCGAGGCCGCCGCGACGTTCAGCGAGTCCACCCCGCCCGCCATCGGGATCCGGACGACGACGTCCGCCGCACCGACCGCGGCCCGCGAGAGCCCGTCCCCCTCGGTGCCGAGCACGAGCGCGAGCCGGGAGTCCGGGGCGAGCACGCCGGGTGAGGCGGCGAGCTCGTCGAGCGTGACCGCGTCGTCGGACAGGGCGAGCGCCGCGATCGTGAAACCGTCGTTCCGCAGGTCGTCCAGGCCGCCCGGCCAGGACTCGAGGCGGGTCCACGGGACCTGGAAGACCGTCCCCATCGAGACCCGCACCGCTCGTCGGTACAGGGGGTCCGCGCACCGCGGGCTGACCAGGACCGCATCGACGCCCAGCGCCGCTGCGCTGCGGAAGATGGCCCCGACGTTCGTGTGGTCGACGATGTCCTCGAGCACGGCCACCCGTCGGGCGCCCGCGCCGCCGCGCGCCTTGGCGAGCAGCTCGTGCACGGGCTCGAGCGGCGGTCGGTGCATGGCCGCGAGGGCGCCGCGGTGCAGGTGGAAGCCGGTTACGGCTTCGAGCACCTCGGGCGGACCGACGAACACCGGCACGTCCCCATCCGGGCCACCGCCGACGGCGTCGATGACGTCCTCGAGGTCCGCGAGCCACCGCTCGGCCATCAGCAGGGACCGCGGCCGGTGCCCCGCGGCCACCGCCCGGCGGATCACGGTCGAGCTCTCGGCGATGTACAGGCCCTTGGCCGGCTCGTGCTTGGCGCGCAGCACGACGTCGGTCAGGCTCTGGTAGTCGTTGAGCCGCGGGTCGTCGGCGGTGGTGAGGCGGTGGATCGGCACCCGAGGATCCTGCCACCGGTTCCGTGCGGGGTCGGACCGCGCCGAGTTCGGCGCGACCACCAGGAATGGGAAGGATGTGTGCGCGGCGCGCTCACATCCTTCCCATTCTTGGGGCGGCACCGGGGATCGGCGACCCGGGCGCCAGGGGGAAGATCAGTCGACCGGGGCCGCCGCCAGCGCGAACTGGCTCGCGTACAGCTCGGCGTACGCACCGCCGGCCTCGATGAGCCCCTCGTGGCTGCCCTGCTCCACGATCCGACCCTCCTGCATCACCAGGATCACGTCGGCATCGCGGATCGTCGACAACCGGTGCGCGATCACGAAGCTCGTCCGGCCCACCCGCAGCGCGGCCATCGCGTGCTGGACCAGCACCTCGGTGCGGGTGTCCACCGAGCTCGTCGCCTCGTCCAGGACGAGGATCGCCGGGTCCGCGAGGAACGCTCGGGCGATCGTCAGGAGCTGCTTCTCCCCCGCGCTCACGTTCGCGCCCTCGTCGTCGAGCACCGTCGCGTAGCCGTCGGGCAGGGTCCGCACGAACCGGTCGACGTGCGTGGCGACCGCGGCGGCGACCATCTGCTCGTCGGTCGCCTCGCCGACGCCGTACCTGATGTTCTCCGCGATCGTGCCGCCGAACAGCCAGGTGTCCTGCAGCACCATGCCGATCCGCGAGCGCAGCGCGTCGCGGGTCGTGGTCGCGACGTCGACGCCGTCGAGCGTGATCCGTCCGGAGTCCACCTCGTAGAACCGCATGAGCAGGTTCACCAGGGTGGTCTTGCCCGCCCCGGTCGGCCCGACGATCGCGATCGTCTGACCGGGCTCCGCGACCAGGGAGAGGTGATCGATGAGCGGCCGGTCCGCCTCGTAGCGGAACGACACGTCCTCGAACGCGACCCGCCCGCGCACCGGAACCGCGAGCACGGCCGGCACCGTGGGGTCGGGCCGCTGCTCCTCGGCGTCGAGCAGCTGGAACACCCGCTCGGCCGACGCCACCCCCGACTGGAGCAGGTTCATCATCGAGGCGATCTGCGTGATCGGCTGCGTGAACTGGCGCGAGTACTGGATGAACGCCTGCACGTCGCCGAGCGACATCGTGCCCGACGCGACCCGCAGCCCGCCGATGACGGCGACGATGACGTAGTTCAGGTTCGCGAGGAAACCCATCGCCGGCTGGATGATCCCGGAGATGAACTGGGCCTTGAAGCTCGCCGCGTACAGCTCGGCGTTCTGCTCGCGGAACGTCTCGATGGCCTGCTTCTGCCGACCGAACACCTTGACGATCGCGTGCCCGGTGAACATCTCCTCGATGTGCGCGTTGAGCTTGCCCGTCCACGCCCACTGACCGACGAACTGCGGCTGGGAGCGCTTGGCGATCGCGACCGTGATGACCACGGACAGCGGCACCGTCACGAGCGCGACGATCGCCAGCAGCGGGGAGATCCAGAACATCATCACGAGCACGCCGAGCACGGTGAGCACCGCGGTGATCAGCTGGGACAGCGTCTGCTGCATGGTCTGGGCGATGTTGTCGATGTCGTTCGTGACCCGGGAGAGCACCTCGCCGCGCTGCTGGCGGTCGAAGTACGACAGCGGCAGCCGCGACAGCTTGGCCTCGACGTCCGAGCGCAGCGTGTACGTGGTGCGCTGCACGATGCCCGCCGTGAGCCGGCCCTGGAGCCAGCCGAACAGGAACGAGCCTACGTAGATCGCGAGCACGATGAGCAGCAGCCGGCCCAGGCGGTCGAAGTCGATGCCGACGCCGGGCACGATGTCCATCCCGCGCAGCAGATCGGCGAACTTGCCGTTCCCCTGGGCGGACGCGGCGGTGATCGCCTGTTCCTTGGTGATCCCAGCGGGCAGCCGCTTGCCGATCACGCCGGAGAAGATGATGTCGGTCGCGTTGCCGAGGATCTTGGGCCCGAGCACCACGAGCGTGACCGAGGCCACCGCGAGCGTCATCACGACGGCGACCGGCACCCGCTCGGGGCGCAGCACCTTGATCAGTCGGCGGCCCGAACCACGGAAGTCCATCGACTTCTCCGCGGGCATGCCCATGCCCATCATCGGTCCGCGCATGCCGCCCATCGGCGGGCGCCGCGGAACAGCGGGTGCCTCGGTGTCGTCCCGCACGTCGTCGCTCACGCGGCCTCCTCCTCGGTCACCTGCGAGAGCACGATCTCGCGGTACGTCTGCGATGTCGCCATCAGTTCGAGATGCGTTCCCACGCCGACGACGACGCCGTCGTCGAGCACCACGATCTGGTCGGCGTGCCGGATGGTCGAGACCCGCTGGGCCACGATCACGACGGCGGCGTCCCTGGTCTCCGGCACGAGCGCGGCCCGCAGCGCGGCGTCGGTCGCGAAGTCGAGCGCGGAGAAGGAGTCGTCGAACAGGAAGATCGACGGCCGCCGGACCAGGGCCCGGGCGATCGCGAGTCGCTGGCGCTGACCGCCGGAGACGTTCGCGCCGCCCTGGGAGATCCGGCCCTCGAGGCCGTCGGTCATCGCCTCGACGAAGTCGCGCGCCTGCGCGACCTCGAGCGCGTGCCACAACTCGTCGTCGGTCGCGTCGGCCTTGCCGTAGCGCAGGTTCGACGCGACGGTCCCGCTGAACAGGAACGGCTTCTGCGGCACCAGCCCGATCCGCGCCCACAGGTCGTCGGGCTCGTAGCTGCGCACGTCGACGCCGTCGATCAGCACCGCGCCCCCCGTCACGTCGAACAGCCGCGGGACCAGGCTCACCAGCGTCGTCTTGCCGGACCCGGTCGAGCCGATGATCGCCGTCGTGCGCCCCGGCCGGGCAATCAGGCTGACGTCTCGGAGCACCGCAACCTCTGCGCCCGGGTAGCGGAACTCGGCGTGGCGAAGCTCGAGCTCGCCCCGCAGGGCGCCCGGACCGACGAACACGGGCGCGAGCGCCGGCTCGACCGGGGGCAGCACGGACGGCTCGGTGTCCAGCACCTCCACGATCCGTTCGGAGGAGACCACGGCGCGCGGCACCATCACGAACATCATCGTGGCGATCATCACCGACATCAGGATGTACATGATGTAGCTCAGGAAGGCGGTCAGGGCCCCGATCTGCATCTGGCCGGCGTCGATCCGCTCGGCGCCGAACCACAGCACGCCCACGCTGGACGCGTTCATCACGAGCATCACGGTCGGGAACATCAACGCCATCAGCCGACCGACGCGAACCGACGTCTCGAACAGATCCGTGTTCGCGACCGCGAACCGCTCGGACTCGCGGCGCTCGCGCACGAACGCACGGATCACCCGCAGACCGGTGATCTGCTCGCGCAGCACCGCATTGATCCGGTCGATCCGCTTCTGCATGGCCCGGAAGTACGGGATCATCCGGCTCACGATCAGCCCGACGGACAGGCCCAGCACGGGCACGACGACGATCAGCAGCCTCGACAGTGCGACGTCCTCGCGCAGCGCCATCACGACGCCGCCGACCAGCATGATCGGCGCCATCACCATCATCGTGAAGCTGAGCAGCACGACCATCTGGACCTGGGTGATGTCGTTGGTCGTGCGGGTGATGAGGGTCGGCGCCCCGAAGTGCCCGATCTCCTGGGCGGAGAAGTCCTGGACCCGGGTGAACAGCCCTTCGCGCACGTCGCGGCCGAACGCCATCGACGCCTTGGCGCCGAAGTACACCGCCGCGACCGCACAGACGACTTGGAGCAGGCTGATCGCCAGCATCCAGCTCCCGGTGTGCAGGATGTAGCCCGTGTCGCCGACCGCGACGCCCTTGTCGATGATGTCGGCGTTCAGGCTCGGCAGGTACAGCGTCGCGAGGGTCTGGACGAGCTGGAGCACGAGCACGGCGGTGATGGGTGCGCGGTAGGGCCGGAGGTACTGCTTGAGCAACCGGATCAGCACGGGGGGGCTCCAGGGGTTCGCGCGGGCGCACGCTCATTCACCACAAGAACGGCGCGCACCTGCGAAACCATGCCACCGGAGGGGCGCAGTTGCACCCCTGCCGGTGGCATGGTTCGCGACGGGCGAAATTACCCGCGAGCCAGGCGCAGAATCAGGGCGCGGGCGGCGTGTCCTGATGCGTCGGGCGCTGGCCCGCCTCGGCCTCGGGGTCGAACTTGGCACCGCTGAGCGACCCGGCCCTGGTGGCGTCGGCCGTGGCGGCCTGGGACTGACGGCGCGCCTCGGCGAGGGCGACCGCGGGGTCGGTCAGTGCCGTCGGGGGCAGGTCGGCGCCGAGCGGCGACCAGCCTGCCGGGTGGCGCTCCTCCTCCTCGCCAGCGGTCATCGCACCGCCGAACCCCTTGGTGAACTGGCCGAGCGCGCCCGTGAGCTCGGACGGGATGACCCAGACCTTGTTCGCGGGGGTGCTCGCCAGCTTGGGCAGCATCTGCAGGTACTGGTAGGCGAGCAGCTTGGGGTCGGCGTCGCCGCGGTGGACGGCGTCGAACACCTGCAGGATCGCGCGAGCCTCGCCCTCGGCGTGCAGGATCGCCGCCTGGGCGGATCCCTCGGCGCGCAGGATCGCGCCCTGCTTGTCACCCTCGGCCGTGAGGATCTGCGACTGCTTGACGCCCTCGGCCGTGAGGATCGCGGCACGGCGGTCACGCTCGGCGCGCATCTGCTGCTCCATCGAGCCCTGGATGGACTGCGGCGGGTCGATGCTCTTGAGCTCGACGCGGTTCACGCGGATGCCCCACTTGCCGGTGGCCTCGTCGAGCACCCCGGACAGCCGACCGTTGATCTGGTCGCGGCTGGTCAGCGTCTGCTCGAGGTCCATCGAGCCGATCACGTTACGCAGCGTGGTCACCGTGAGCTGCTCGATACCGGTGATGTAGTTGGCGATCTCGTACACGGCGGACTTCGGGTCGGTGACCTGGAAGTAGAGCACCGTGTCGATGCCGACGACGAGGTTGTCGGAGGTGATCACGGGCTGCGGCGGGAACGAGACGACCTGCTCGCGCATGTCCACCCCGGCCCGCACCCGGTCGACGAACGGAATGAGCAGGTGCAGCCCGGGCTCGAGCGTCCGGGAGTACCGGCCGAGCCGCTCGATGACGAGCGCGACGGCCTGCGGCACGATCCGCACGGACCGCACGATCGCGACGATCACCAGGATCAGCAACAACCCCAGCACGATGTAGCCGACGATCGTGCCGAACGACATGGGGGTCATACGTTCTCCCTGTACTGCGGTGGGTTGGGCGCGTGTGGAGTAGTGGGGTCGGTCGGCGTCGGGGCGGTCTCGGCGCGGACGATGGCGGTCGCGCCCTCGATCTTCACGACGCGCACCTCGGCACCCGCGGGCAGCACGACGCCGTCGTGCGTCGTGCGGGCGGTCCAGACCTCGCCGCCGAGCTTGACGCGTCCGCCGAGCGGGCCGACGTCGACGACAACGATGCCCAAGCGCCCGACCTGTGCGGCCGCGTTCGTCTCGATGAGCGGCGTCCGGGCCCGCAGTCGGGGCAGCAGCCACGGCCGCAACGTGACGATGAGCACGGTGGACGCCACGGCGAACACGACGATCTGGACCCAGAACGGCGCTCCGACGGCATTGGCGACGGCGGCGGCGAACGCGCCGCCAGCGAACATGACGAGCACGAGGCTGACCGACATCACCTCGATCACGATGAAGAGCAAGGCCGCTCCGACCCACCAGAGCCAGTCCATCACGAGCCCCTTCCGTTCCGCCGAGGCTCCACCGGCCCTGATGGCCGACAGAACGCTCTGACGAGGATCTTTGGACCAATCTTAGGTGTTCGCCGGGTCTTCGATGGGTCAATCGAACGTGGTTGCGGGGGCGGTGTGGCGCACGCCGCGACAACCAGTTCGCTAGTGGACGGCCACGGACTGGCGCGACGCCCGCGGTGTCCTTGCGGCCCGCGCGGACCAGCGCCCGCCGGACGGCTCGACGACGAGGTCGACGCCGAACGCTCCCGAGATGGTCTGCGCGGTGAGCACCTGCTCGATCGGTCCGGACGCGTGTACGGAGCCGTCCTTGAGCAGCAGCGCGTGCGTGAAGCCCTGCGGGATCTCCTCGACGTGGTGGGTGACGAGCACGAGCACCGGCGAGCGGGGGTCCCCGGCGAGCTCGGCGAGGGCTGCCACGAGCTCCTCGCGTCCGCCCAGGTCGAGACCGGCGGCGGGCTCGTCGAGCAGCAGCAGCTCGGGGTCGGTCATCAGCGAGCGGGCGATCTGTGCGCGCTTGCGCTCCCCCTCGCTGAGGGTGCCGAAGGTGCGCGTCGCGAGATCGGCCACGCCGAACGCCGCCATCAGGTCCGCGGCGCGCGCCTCGTCGAGCTCCTCGTAGTTCTCGCGCCAGCGGCCGGTGACGCCGTAGGCGGCGGTCAGCACGACGTCGCGCACGGTCTCGCCACCCGGGATCCGGTCCGCGAGCGCCGAGCTCGCCAGGCCGATCCGGGGTCGCAGCTCGAACACGTCGACCCGGCCCATCCGCTCGCCGAGCAGATCCGCGACGCCGGAGGAGGGGTGCATCCGGCCCGCCGCGATCTGGAGCAGCGTCGTCTTGCCGGCGCCGTTGCGGCCCAGCACGACCCAGCGTTCGCCCTCGCGGACCCGCCAGCTCACCTTGTCGAGGATCGTCTTGGACCCTCGGCGGATGGACACGTCCTGAAGGTCAAGCACCACAGTCATGGGGCACGACCCTAGCCTGCGTGCGGCCCCTTCCGGGCCGAGCGCCACGGACCGAACACGGGTACCGGCCGCCGGGCGCACGACGTAGGTTGGGCTCGTGGTAGCCCCATCCCCCCTGCTCATCCTGCCGCGATCGGTGCTGCTCGCGCTGTGGGTTCAACACGTCGGCGCCGGCGCGCGACCGCTGCAGCGCGCGGTCGACGCAATCCAGGGCGACGACGAGCCGCACACGATCACCAGCCACGACGACGCCACCTCGTTCGACGGCCACCTGCCCGAGCTGCTCGCGACCTGGGCGAGCGGACCACGCGAGACCGCCGCCCTGCTGCCCGTGCCGGGCGACGCCGCGGGCGTGCCGGCGGCGGTCAGCGTGGCGGCCCTGGCCGCGGGCGAATGTGTGCTGGTCAGCACCAGTGCGGGGTCGTTCGCGGCGATCCCCAAGGTCGAGGAGTTCGGCAGCGACATCGAGCCGGGTCACTTCGTCACCTGGTCCGTGCACCGGGTGCCGGACTGGCGCAACTCGATCCAGGGCGTCGTCGGCTCGCTCGCCGACTCCGAACGCGACCTGCGTGGGGCGCTCGTCTCGGCGACCGAGGCGCTGGCCGCGCTCGACGTCGCGCGCTGGCGGGACGACGCCGCGCAGGCGATCGCCCAGCTGCGCGCCGACGCCGACCCGGGCTGGCCGGTGCCACCCGGGCTGGAGGGCCGCCGCCTGCGGGTGCTGATCGCCGCCGCGCGGCTGCGGGCGATCGTCGAGCTCGCGACCGCCGACGACGGCGGCGCGATCAGCCTGTGGCAGGCCGACCAGCGGTCGACCGCCCTGCGCGAGGTGGATCGGGCCGCCCGCCGCGCCATGAGCGCAGCCACCGCCCGCGCCGACGGCGGCGCCTGACCGGACCGCGTCCGGCGTTGGTCAGATCTGACAGCCGGTCAGGTCGACAGCGGTCCGATCCGCTGCGGTCCAGCAAGGGCTGCTGCCGGGCCGAGAGTCTCAGTGCAGCGCTCTGTGCAGCGAATGCGCGCCATAGGTGCACGGTGGATGCACAGAGCGCCGCACCGACGGCTGCACTGAGCCCGAGGCGGGCGGTCCAGCTCCCCGCCGGGTCTCCCAGGACCGCCGCCCGGCCCGTTCTGCGAGGGCAGGCCTCGCCGTGGGGCTGGGTGTATCGCTGGGTGTATCGAACGCGCACTCTGGGTGCACTTTCGATACACCCAGCGACACACCCTCGCCAGAACCGGTCAGCAGACCGGATCTACCGGGCGGCTCGGCCAAGCCGGTGAGCAGAACAGGTCAGCAGAACGGGTCAGCGGACCTGATCGGCCAGTCGGGTCAGCGCTTCGACTCTGCGAGGATCTTGTTGTAGAGCGAGATCGTGCGCTCGGCGATCGCGTCCCACGCGAAGTGATCCTCGACGCGGGCGCGGGCCGCGACGCCCATCTTGGCGGCCCGATCCGGGTCGCTCGCGAGCTCGGTGAGCGCGGCTGCGAGGTCGGCCACGAACTTGTCCGGGTCGAGCGGGGTGCCCGTGCCGTCCTGTGCCTGGTCGATCTGCACGAGCAGGCCCGTGACGCCGTCGTCGACCACCTCGGGGATGCCGCCGGTCGCGGTCCCCACGACCGGCAGCCCCACGGCCATGGCCTCGAGGTTCACGATGCCGAGGGGTTCGTAGATGGACGGGCACGCGAAGACGGTCGCCGCCGCGAGCACCGCGACGAGCTCGTTGCGCGGCAGCATCTGCGAGATCCACACCACCCCGTCGCGGCGCGTCGCGAGTGCCTCGACCAGGCCGCGGACCTCGGCCTCGATCTCGGGGGTGTCGGGCGCGCCGGCACACAGCACGACCTGGACTCCTCCGGGCAGCTTCTCGGCCGCGCGCAGGAAGTACGGCAGCCCCTTCTGGCGGGTGATCCGGCCGACGAACACCACGGCCGGGCGGTCCGGATCGATCCCGAGCCCACGAACGATGGCGTCCGCGGCCGCGACGTCGTCGCCCTCGGGGCGCTTCCAGCCGGCCAGGTCGATCCCGTTGTGCACGACGTGCACCTTCGCCGGGTCGATGTCGGGGTAGCACCGCAGGATGTCCCTGCGCATGCCGGCACTGACCGCGATGACCCCGGCGGCACCCTCGTACGCGGTCTTCTCGGCCCAGCTGGACAGGGCGTAGCCGCCCCCGAGCTGCTCGGCCTTCCACGGCCGCAGCGGCTCGAGGCTGTGCGCCGAGATCACGTGCGGCACGCCGTGCAGCAGCGCGGCGAGGTGGCCGGCGAGGTTCGCGTACCAGGTGTGGGAGTGCACCAGGTCGGCACCTGCGACGTCGTCGGCCATCGCGAGGTCGACGCCGAACGTGGCGAGCGCCTTGTTCGCGCCCGCCAGCTCGGCGGGCACCGCGTAGCCGGTGACGCCGTCCGGGGCATCTGGATCCCGTGGACCGTCGAAGCATCGGACGCGCACGTCGATGCTGCGCCGCAGGACGGCGGACAGCTCGGCGACATGCACCCCGGCGCCACCGTAGACAAAGGGCGGGTACTCACGTGTCAACAGATCGACTCTCACAATCGGACACGCTAGCGCGACACGCGAGGTCTCGGGTCCAGTCCGGGAAACGCGGCGAAATAGGCCTAGGGTCAGGGCATGGCCACGCCTCGCGTCCTCGCAATCGTCCTCGCAGGTGGCGAAGGAAAGCGGCTGATGCCGTTGACTTCCCACCGCGCCAAGCCCGCGGTGCCGTTCGGCGGTATATACCGTTTGGTCGACTTTGCCCTCTCGAACGTCATCAACTCGGGGTACCTCCAGGTCATCGTGCTGACGCAGTACAAGTCGCACAGCCTCGACCGGCACATCGCCAAGACCTGGCGGATGTCCGCTCTGCTCGGCAACTACGTCGCCCCGGTCCCCGCACAGCAGCGGGTCGGCAAGCACTGGTACCTCGGCAGCGCCGACGCGATCTACCAGTGCCTGAACATCATCGACGACGAGCGCCCCGACATCGTCGTCGTGGTCGGCGCCGACCACGTGTACCGCATGGACTTCTCCCAGATGGTCGACGCCCACGTGAAGTCGGGCGCCGAGCTCACGGTCGCGGCGATCCGCCAGCCGATCTCGATGTCCACCGAGTTCGGCGTCATCGAGACCGACGCGAGCAACCCCGAGAAGATCTCGGCGTTCCGCGAGAAGCCCTCGGACCCGGTCCCCGTCCCGGGCTCGCCGGGCGAGATCCTCGCCTCCATGGGCAACTACGTGGTCAACGCCGACGCGCTGGTCCGGGCCGTCACCGCCGACTCGGAGGACCCGAACTCGAAGCACGACATGGGCGGCGACCTCGTGCCGGCGTTCGTCAAGCGCGGCGAGGCCGGCGTGTACGACTTCATCCACAACGACGTCCCCGGCTCGACCGACCGCGACCGCGACTACTGGCGCGACGTGGGCACCATCGACTCGTACTTCGAGGCGAACCGCGACCTCATCTCGATCGAGCCGGTCTTCAACGTCTACAACTACCAGTGGCCGCTGCACACCGGATACACCGGGCTCCCGCCGTCGAAGTTCGTGCACGCCGGGCCGGACCGGATCGGCTACGCGGCCGACTCCCTGGTCTCCCCGGGGGTGATCGTCTCCGGCGCCGGGGTGTCGGGCTCGGTGCTGTCCCCGGGGGTCTACCTGCACTCCTGGTCGGCGGTGTCCGACAGCGTGCTGATGGACGGGGTCCAGGTGCACCGGCACGCGCAGGTGCACCGCGCGATCCTCGACAAGAACGTCGTCGTGCCGGAGCGGGCCCGGATCGGCCTGGACCTCAAGCACGATCTGGAGCGCGGGTTCACCGTGACGGACTCCGGGATCACCGTCGTTCCGAAGGGCACTATCGTCGAGGTCTGATGCCACGACACCACCTGTCCGTCCCACCCGAGGCGCCCGGTACGCCATTGCGTACCCGGCGCCTCGTGGTGCTCGACGTCGACTCCACGCTCATCACCGCCGAAGTCATCGAGCTGATCGCCGACCGTGCCGGCTCCCGTGCCGAGGTCGCCGCGATCACCGAGCGCGCGATGCGCGGCGACATCGACTTCGCCGAGTCCCTGCACGAGCGGGTGGCGACCCTCGCGGGGCTGCCCGTCGGCGTGCTCGACGACGTCTTGCGCGAGGTCGAGCTGACCCCGGGCGCGCGCGAGCTCGTCGCCGAGCTGCTCCGCCGGGGCTGGCCGGTCGGCCTGGTCTCCGGCGGGTTCGCCGAGATCGTCGAGCCGCTCGCCGCGTCCCTGGGGATCACGCTGACCCGGGCCAACCGGCTAGAGGTCGCCGGCGGCGTGCTCACCGGGCGCGTGCACGGCCCGGTCATCGACCGGGCCGCGAAGGCCGCCGCGCTGCGCGACTACGCCCGGGACGCGGGGATCGACCTGGCCGACACGATCGCCATCGGCGACGGCGCGAACGACCTCGCGATGCTCGCCGCGGCGGGCTTCAGCGTCGCGTTCAACGCCAAGCCGCTGGTGCGCGACGCCGCCGACGTCGCGCTGGACGGCCGCCTCGACGCGGTCCTGGCCTACCTGCACGACTGAAGCCCCCGAACGACGGAGCTCGGGGGCAACCTCGTCGCCAGGACAGCCGAGTCCGCCCCTCGGAGAACGTCCGCCCCTCGGGGAACGTCAGTCCTTCGGCGACACGACCTCGGTCAGCCGAGCCGTGCCGACCGCGAGGTCGCCCCAGGTCCCGTCCAGCTCGAGCACCACGAAGGTTCCCGTCGAGAGCCCGTTGAACACGTGCGTCACCGCATCCTCGACCGACCCGTCGCCGGCGAGCGCCGAGGCGGTCGCGGAGATGGTCGGCTCGTGCCCGACGACGAGCACCGTGCGGATCCGCTCGTCGACGTCGTGCACCTGCCCGAGGACCTGGCGCACGCCCGCCTCGTAGAGCGCGTCGGTGACCAGGACCTCGGGCTCGACGTCGCCCAGGCCGCCGCGCACCAGGTCCCAGGTCTGGCGTGCGCGTACCGCGGAGGAGCAGAGCACCAGCTCGGGAACCAGGTCGAGGCGGCTGAGCGCCGCACCCACCTTGAAGCACTGCCGGCGGCCGGCGAGCGCGAGGGGCCGCAGCTCGTCCGCTTGACCACCGTGCTCTGCCTTCGCGTGTCGCAGCAGCACCAGGCGACGGGTGCGGTCCATCTCAGGCGTCATGTCTCCTAGGCTCCCATCGCGTGCAGGCCGCCGTCGACGTGCACCATCTCTCCGGTCGTCGCCGGGAACCAGTCCGACAGCAGGGCGGCGACGGCCTTCGCGGCCGGCTCGGCGTCGTGGATGTCCCAGCCGAGCGGGGCGCGCTCCGGCCAGCCCTCCTCGAGGGTCTGCACGCCGGGGATCGACTTGGCGGCCACCGTGCGGATCGGGCCGGCCGCGACGAGGTTGACCCGGATGCCCGAGGGGCCGAGGTCCCGCGCGAGGTACCGCGAGGTCGCCTCGAACGCGGCCTTCGCGACGCCCATCCAGTCGTACACGGGCCACGCGTAGCGGCCGTCGAAGGTGAGGCCGACGATCGAGGATCCGCGGGTGAGCAGCGGCTGCGCGGCCACCGCGAGGGACTTGAGCGAGAACGCCGAGACCTCCAGCGCGGTCGCGACGTCCTTCCACTGCCCCGCGAGGAAGTTGCCGCCCATGACGGACTGCGGGGCGAAGCCGATCGAGTGCACGACGCCGTCGAGGTGGTCGGTGTGCTCCCGGACGCGGTCCGCGAGCAAGGCGAGGTCCTCGTCCGACGTCACGTCGAGCTGGATGACCGGCGCGGCGACCGGAAGGCGCCGGGCGATCGCCTGGGTCAGGCGGAACTGGCGCCCGAAGGACGTCAGGACGACCTCGGCACCCTGCTCCTGGGCGAGGCGCGCCACGTGGAAGGCGATCGAGCTGTCGGTGAGGACACCGGTGATCAGGAGCTTCTTGCCGTCAAGCAGACCCATGGGCTGACTTCCGTTCGGATCGTGTGTGGGGGGAGAGAGGGGAAAGAGCGGGCTGGGCTCAGTGGCCCATGCCGAGACCGCCGTCGACCGGGATGACTGCCCCGTTGACGTAGGCGGCGTCGGCGGATGCGAGGAACTGCACGACGCCCGCGATCTCGTCGGGCTCGGCGAAGCGGCCCGCGGGGATCGCGGCCTTGTAGGCGGCCTGCTGCGTGTCAGACAGCTCGGCGGTCATCGCGGTGTCGACGAAGCCGGGGGCCACGACGTTCGCGGTGATCCCGCGCCCACCGAGCTCGCGGGTGATCGAGCGGGCCATGCCGATCAGCGCGGACTTCGAGGCCGCGTAGTTGACCTGGCCGGCGGAACCGTACAGGCCGACGACCGAGGAGATCAGGATGATGCGTCCCCGGCGGAGCCGGATCATGCCCTTCGAGGCCCGCCGCACGCACCTGAATGTTCCCGTAACGTTCACATCGAGAACCTGCTCGAAGTCCTCGTCGGTCATCCGCAGCAGCAATTTGTCGCGGTTCATGCCGGCGTTCGCCACCAGGACCTCGACCGGTCCGTGCGCGGCCTCGATCTCGGTGAACGCCGCGTCGACCGAGGCGGTGTCGCGCATGTCACCCTTCACGCCCAGCACGCCGTCGGGCAGGTCGCCGCTGCGGTAGATCGTCGCGACCTTGTCGCCTGCGGCGACGAACCGTTCGGCGATCGAACGGCCGATACCCCGGTTGGCTCCGGTCACCAGCACGCTGCGGGGTTCACTCACTCGAGATCCTCTTTCGTTGTCCGTGTCGGGGGAATCGGAGGTGCTCACCCATGGTCACGGGCACTGACGGTATCCGACCTGGACAACGCCCAGCCCCCGCCAACCGCCCGACCCGCCGCACCGCACGTAAACTCGGAGAATGCCCAAGCCCCGCCCCCGACCACCGGAGGTCCCCCGGATCACCACCGCGGACGAGCCGCTCGCGGAGGACCAGGCGCGCCGCACGCGGCGGTACCTGCAGCAGATGGGCTTCCGGCTCGTGTGCTTCCTGGTCGCGGTGTTCACCTGGGGACACCTGCCGGTCTGGCTCTCCGGGGTCCTCATCGTGTGCGCGGTGGTGCTGCCCTACGTCGCGGTGATCCTCGCCAATGCCGGCCGCGAGCGGCGCGAGGTCTCCCCGCAGCTGATGGAGCCCCGCGCGATCACGGACGCCCACGCGGACGACGACGACGGCGACGAGAGCAAGGATGATGGTCGCCGTGACTGATCTCTTCAACCCCGCCCCGGACACCATCAAAGAACTCGTGTGTAGCGCACGCGGCTGCGGCGCCGAGGCGCAGTGGGGCCTGCTGTGGAACAACCCGAAGCTGCACACGGCCGAGCGCCGCAAGGTGTGGCTCGCGTGCGACGACCACCGGGAGCACCTCGAGCAGTTCCTCGGTGCCCGGGACTTCCTGCGCGGCACGGTGCCGGTGAGCGAGCTCGAGATGTCCGGCGACGAGACATCGGGCCCCGGCGTCGCGGGAGCCCCGACCCGGTGAGCCCCGCTGCACGCCGGGCGGTCGGGATGGTCCTGCTCGCGGTGTCCCTGTGCGTCGCGTGCACCTTCCTGGGCCGCTGGCAGTGGCACCGCCACATCGCGCGCGACGCCGAGATCGCGGTGATCGAGGGCAGCTACGACGCCGATCCCGTCCCGCTGGACACGCTGCTCGCCTCCCCCGACGCCCGGCTGGCCGGCCACGACGTGTGGCGACCGGTGACCGTCGTCGGGCACTACGACGCGAGGGCCACCGCGCTGCTGCGCAACCGGCCGGTGGACGGGCCCGGGTTCCACGTGCTGGTGCCGTTCATGATCGACGCGGGCGCGACGGGCTCGCGGCAGGGCGCCCCGCAGGTGCTCGTGGTCGACCGCGGCTGGGTGCCGATGGGCGACGACGGCGACCGGCCGACGGCGGTTCCCGCGCCGCCCCGCGGGAAGGTCACGATCGTCGTCCGGCTGCGCGCAGGCGAACCGCCGTCCGACCGGGGCGCGCCGCGCGGCGACGTGCAGGCGATCTCGGTCAACCAGGTGCTCACGGCCGGCGGCATCCACCCGAGCGAGGTGCGCGCCTTCGACGCGTACGGCGCGGCGGCCTCCGAGCGGCCCGCCGCGCGGCACGCCATCGGCCTGCTGCCCAAGCCGAGCGTCGACCCGGGCTCGCACCTGTCCTACGCGTTCCAGTGGTGGACCTTCGCGGCCGGCTCCCTGGTCGGGTTCTCGGTGCTCGCGCGCCGCGAGCTCGTCGAGCAGGATGCCACCGAGCCCGCCCCGGCCCGACGTCCGCGCCGGTACAGCGCCGAGGACGCCGAGGACGCCCTCATCGACTCCCAGCTCTGACGCGCGCGCCCCCTGCCCCGCCGTCAAGTCACGCGAGTGCGCAGAATCTGCTGCTAATCGGGCCGATTTGGCAGCAGATTGTGCGCACTCGCGGTCTGGATCACGCCAGGGAGATGAGGTCCGCGTAGTCCGGGCCCCAGAGGTCCTCTACGCCGTCGGGCAGCAGCACGACGCGCTCGGGGTTGAGCGCCTCGACGGCGCCCTCGTCGTGCGAGACGAGCACGACGGCGCCCTCGTAGTTACGCAGGGCCCGCAGGATCTCACCGCGGCTGGCCGGGTCGAGGTTGTTCGTGGGCTCGTCCAGCAGCAGCACGTTGGCCGACGAGACGACCAGCGCGGCGAGCGCGAGGCGGGTCTTCTCCCCACCGGAGAGCACCTTGACCGGCTTGTTCGCGTCGTCGCCGGAGAACAGGAACGAGCCGAGCACCGAGCGCACCTGGACGTCGGTGAGGTCCGGCGAGGACGAGCGCAGGTTCTCCATCACGGTGCGCGACTCGTCGAGCGTCTCGTGCTCCTGCGCGTAGTACCCGAGCTTGAGGCCGAACCCGGGGATCACCTCGCCGGTGTCGGGCTTGTCGACGCCCGCGAGCATCCGCAGCAGCGTCGTCTTGCCGGCGCCGTTCAGGCCGACGATGACGACCCGGCTGCCGCGGTCGATCGCCAGCCCGACGTCGGTGAAGACCTCCTGCGAGCCGTACGTCTTGCTCAGGCCCTCCGCGGTCAGCGGCGTCTTGCCGCACGGCGCGGGGTTCGGGAACCTGATGTGCGCGACCTTGTCCGACGCGCGGACGTCCTCGAGCGAGGCGAGCATCCGCTCGGCGCGCTTGGCCATGTTCTGCGCGGCGACGGCCTTGGACGCCTTGGCACGCATCTTGTCCGCCTGCAGGAACAGCACGGACGCCTTCTTCTCGGTGTTCGCGCGCTCGCGCTTGCGGCGCTTCTCGTCGGTCTCGCGCTGGTTGAGGTAGGCGTCCCAGCGCAGGTTGTACTGGTCGAGCTCGCCGCGGTTCGCGTCCAGGTGGAACACCTTGTTCACGGTCGCGCGCAGCAGGTCGGTGTCGTGGCTGATCACGATGAGGCCGCCCGGGTAGGCCTTCAGGTAGTCCCGCAGCCAGATGATCGAGTCGGCGTCGAGGTGGTTCGTGGGCTCGTCGAGCAGCAGGGTGTCCACGCCGGAGAACAGGATCCGGGCGAGCTCGACCCGGCGGCGCTGGCCACCGGAGAGCGTGCCGCAGGTCTGGCTCAGCACGCGCTCGTCGAGGCCGAGGTTGGACGCGATCCGGCTCGCCTCGCTCTCCGCTGCGTAACCGCCACCCGCCGTGAACCGGAGCTCGAGGCGCGAGTAGCGCTCCATCGCGTCCTCGACCGTCTGGGCGTTGTCGCTGGCCATGGCCACCTCGGTCTCCCGCATGGACCGGATGACCTCGTCGAGACCGCGCGCCGAGAGCACCCGGTCCATCGCGACCTGGTCGAGGTCGCCCGTGCGTGAGTCCTGTGGCAGATACCCGACCTCGCCGGTCCGCGCGATGTTCCCGGCGGTCGGCAGGGTGTCCCCGGCGAGCGCCTTGGTCAGGGTCGTCTTGCCGGCGCCGTTACGGCCGACGAGGCCGATCCGGTCGCCCGCGGCGATGCGAAAGCTCGCCTCCTCGAGGAGGACGCGGGCACCGACGCGTAGTTCGACGGCATGGGCAGTAATCAATGGGGATTCCTCAGAACACGGCCCGCGAGCGTTGGAGACGGGCACAAACGCCCACGAGTCTACGGTCGGCTAGCGTGAAACCTCCCGCCCGTCCGCCATATGAGGAGCCCGATGCAGCCCCTGCACGAGAACGAGCCGACCGCCGCGCTGTCGACCCCCGGCGCCGTCGGCGCGAACGCCGGCACGACCCGGACCAGCACACGCGCCGGGACGACGACGGATGTGGCGCTCGTCGCGACGTTCGCGGCCCTGATCGCGGTGTGCGCGATGCTGCCGTCGATGGCGGTGGCCGGCATGGCCGTGCCGATCACGTTGCAGACCTTCGGGGTGATGCTCGCCGGCGTCGTGCTCGGTGCGCGGCGGGGCGCGCTCGCGGTGCTGCTGTACCTCGCGGTCGGGTTCGCGGGGCTGCCGGTCTTCGCCCAGGGCACCGGCGGGCTCGCCGTGCTGGCCGGGCCGTCCGCCGGCTATCTGATCGCTTTCCCGCTCGCTGCGGCGCTCGCGGGGTACCTCGCGGGGTTCGCCGCGCGGGTGCGGCCCGCGCTGCGGGCGCTGGTGCTGTTCGGTGCCGCGACCGCGGGCAACCTGATCTTCACGCACCCGATCGGCATCGCCGTGATGGGCTGGCGCCTGGGCCTGCCGGCCGGCGACGC
Organism: Pengzhenrongella sp.; assembly: GCF_036565025.1. Taxonomy (NCBI): domain Bacteria; kingdom Bacillati; phylum Actinomycetota; class Actinomycetes; order Micrococcales; genus Pengzhenrongella; species Pengzhenrongella sp. The sequence continues at coordinate 1,832 of NZ_DATCNW010000090.1, read as the reverse complement.
CATCAAGCTCGGGGCGACCTTCCTGCCGGGCGACGTGATCAAGAACGTGCTGGTCGCCGTCGTCGCAGCCGCGGTGTTCCGGGCGTTCCCGGACATGCTGCGCCGGCGCCGCTGATCTCCCGGCCACCGCTACCGCCGCCGCGCTCATGATCACGTTCGAGTCCGTCGCCGTCCTCGCCGAGGGCGCGCACGACGCACCCGACGTGACGATTCTCACGGACGTCGACCTCGCCCTGACCGAGCGCCGGGTCGCGGTGGTCGGTGCGAACGGCTCCGGCAAGTCGACCCTCGCCCGGCTCGTGAACGGGCTCGTGCTGCCGACGGCGGGCCGGGTGCTCCTCGACGGCCTGGATACCGTGCGCGACGGCCCGGCGGTGCGCCGCCGGGTCGGCTTCGTGTTCACCGACCCGGACGCGCAGCTCGTCATGCCGACCCCGCGCGAGGACGTGGCGCTGTCCCTGCGGCGGCTGCGGGTCGACGCCGCGGAGCGCGACGAGCGGGTCCGCGTGGTGCTGGACCGGTTCGGGCTCGGGCACCTCGCCGAGGTCAGCGTGCACTCGCTGTCCGGCGGGCAGAAGCAGCTGCTCGCGCTCGCCGGGGTGCTCGCGACCGAGCCCGCGGTGCTCGTGTGCGACGAACCGACGACGCTGCTGGACCTGCGCTGGCGCCGGGTCGTCGGCGAACTGCTCGACTCCCTGGACCAGCAGGTCCTGCTGGTCACCCACGACCTGGAGGCGGCCGCCCGGGCGGACCGGGTGCTGGTGGTCGACGGGGGCAGGATCGTGGCCGACGGCGACGCGGCGCAGGCCGTCGCGACGTACCGGGCGCGGATGGACGTGGCGTGGCGATGACCCGGCGCCGGCGCCCACCCTGGACCGGCCCGCTCGGGCTCTACCGGCACGGGACCACTCCCCTGCACCGCGCCCCGATCGGCGCCAAGCTGGCCGGCCTGCTGCTGCTGGGCGTCGCCGTCGTGCTGGTGCGCGGGACGACGTCGGCCGTGGTGCTGCTCGGGCTCGCCGTCGGCGCAGCGGTGCTCGCGCGGGTGCCGGCGCGAGCGACGCTCGTCGGGCTGCTCCCGGTGCTCGTCACGGCTTCGGGGCTGGGCGCGTACCAGTGGTGGCAGCGCGGGCCGGCGACCGCGATCGAGGTCTGCGCGGACCTGATCACGCTCGTCGTCGCCGCGGGCGTGGTCACCGCCACGACGCCCGCGGACCGGATGCTCGACGCCCTCGAGCGCGCGGCGGGCCCGCTGCGGCACGTCGGGCTGCGCCCGGAGATCCTCGCCCTGTCGGTGGCTTTGATGCTGCGAACGATCCCCGCGCTCGTGCAGACGGCCGGCGAGGTGCGCGACGCGGCCCGGGCCCGTGGCCTCGAACGGGACCCGCGCGCGCTGCTCGTCCCGGCGGCGATCCGGACGGTGGCCCGGGCCCGGGCGACCGGCGATGCGCTGGCCGCGCGGGGTCTGGGCGAATAGCCAACCCGGACACCGTGGGACAATTAGCGCTCCCACCCCCCCGAGGAGAGCCCGTGAGTGCCCACGCCGCTGAGCGACCGCGCGCCATCTTCGTCGACGATTCGGGCCGGCGCGCCCGGCTCGTGCGGCGGATCTTCTGGGTGCTGAGCGCGCTTGCGACCGCCTACGTGGTCCTCGTCCTGGTGGCGCTCGTGGTGCCCGCCGGGCTCGGGCGGCTCGCGGTCCCGGGACTGGGCAGCCTCCTGCCGGGGCCCGCCGCCCCGTCGCTCAGCGACGCCGCCGGGCACCCGCAGCGTCCCTCCTCGCTGCTCGCGTCGCCGTCCGCGACGGCGTCGGCCTCGGCCAGCCCGACGAC